>CAZTHJ010000008.1:0-18066 GCA_964613565.1 uncultured Dehalococcoidales bacterium
CATAAAAGAACAGGGCGTTATTTTCTAAAAGCGCCCCCGTTAATAATTCGGGAAAAGTGTCTTACTCTCTTCCTGGCCATTTTCCACCACCATCCCTGACACACCTTTGCCTCTCTTCATCAGAAATCCATGCAACAAATGGATCAATTGCCTGATGCCTGTGCCTCTTTCTATTGTGATAGATAATCTGCCCAGAACTTTGACCGTGCAATTTTGAATCGCAGATCGCATTGCAGGCATCTGTTGGACTCTTCATCAGCGGCCGCTTCGTCAAAGCCGCAGTCCATTTTATCGATCCCCTCCAGCCTCTGCTGGACGGGCAATTTTTCTTTTTGCGCTCTTGCCATGCATGCAAAATCATCTTTGAGCCCTATATAGCTGGAAGGCTCTTCTATTGGAACAAGAACTTCATCAATCACACCTTTGCCACCGAGAAATTTGTCAATACCGATGGCAGCTTTCCTGCCAGCAGCGATGGCTTCAATTACCGAAGTTGTACCTGTCACGGCATCACCGGCGCAGTAAACGCCTTCACGATCCGTGGTCATGCTCTCATCTTCTATTTGAATCCTGTTTCCCCTGCCAATGGGCAGTTTATATCCCTCAGGGACTTCGGGAATTTGTCCCATGGCAAATATTACCGTGTCAGCAGCTAGCACATGTTCAGATCCATCAACTACATCAATTCTTAAATTCCCATCTTCCTCAAATTCAAATGAGCTGACTTCCTGACACTGCACTCCGGATACATAACCGTTATCCCCTAAAATTTGCAGAAAATTCCTGGAATTACGTATAGTGATCCCCTCCTCAATCCCTTCCTCTATCTCTTCGCTGGAAGCTAGCATTGCCTCTCTGCATTCCAGGCAGGCTACCACCACCTCCTCAGCACCCAACCTGCGAGCCACCCGGGCACAATCAAAGGCTACATTTCCTCCGCCCATTACTACAACTCGCTTGCCGACTTTAACCTTCTGTCCCAAATTCACGCTGCGCAGAAAGTCCAGGCTCACCAGCACGCCGTCAAAATCGGATCCTGGAATACGCAATTTCTGACCTTTGTGTGTTCCTATGGCAATAAGAACTGCCTTATAGCCCTCGTCAAACAGCTTATCCAGAGAATCTACTTTGATATCGGTCTTGATTTTGACCCCCGCATCAATAATCTCAGCGATTTCAGCGGTTAAAATATCCCTGGGCAGACGATACTCCGGAATACCAACTTTGAGCATACCACCGGGAGTACTCATAACCTCCATTACTGTTACATCATGACCTAATTTGGCTAGATAATAAGCTGCAGTTAAGCCGGCTGGACCTGATCCGATAACAGCAACTTTATTCCCCGTAGGGTCAGCCTTCAAGGAATTCTTTTTCCAGCGCTTATCATCATGCTCAGCCGCAAATCTCTTCAACTCCCGTATCGCGATGGCTTCATTGACTTCATTGCGTCGGCAAACGGATTCACAGGGATGATTACATACATATCCCAGTGACAGTGGAAAGGGAGCTTTTTCCCGGATTACCGCCAATGCATCCGCATATTTTTTTTCATGTATCAATCTGATATAACGGGGTACATCTAATTCGGCCGGACAGGTATATTTACAGGGGATTAAAGACGCCCTGCGCCCCTTTGCAGAGTCTATAATGCCATCTCTGTCCCTGATCGCGGCCGTGGGGCAGACTTCAACGCAAGCGCCGCAAAATACGCAATCGGCGTTCATCAGAAGGTTGTCAAAAGCAGTACTTATTCGTACATCCCTGTTTTTACCGATATACGAAAGTACACCTACCCCGCGCAATTCATAACAAGCTCTAACGCAGCGCCCGCAAAGAATACACCTATGAAAATCATGCAGGAAAAGCGGATTGCTGTTATTTACAGGATACGCCAGAGGACGCCTCTTTACCCGCAGTTCCTCAGTGATACCAACATACTGTTTTAAAGACTGCAGTTCACAATTAAGGTACTTCGGACAAACTGTGCAATCTGGAGGATGGCCAGCCAGCATCAATTCCATTGCCATGACACGCAAACTGTTTATCTGATTGGATTTGGTTTTTATATTCATGCCGTCTTCTACAGGTGTTGTACATGAAGTCGGCAGGCCGCGCATATCTTCAATGTCTACGATGCATAGACGGCAGGCCCCGACAGATTTTAAATTTGGGTGATAACATAAATGTGGAATATAGATGCCGGCATCAAGGGCTGCTTCCAGTACGGTTTTGTCCCTGCTTGTTTCAACCTCACGCCCATCTATAGTTAATTTTATCGTCTCCAAAATACCCTCTGATATTAAATTTCTTCCCAGGTGCCAACAGGTATGGGCTCAGTCGGTGTAGCGACTTTTCTTCCGCTGACCCCGGTAATCGCACTGTATTCTAAGGGGCATGCCTCCAGACAAACCCCGCACTTGGTACATTTTGACTGGTCAATTACATGTACCAGTTTTTCACCACCCTTGATTGCACTGGCAGGACAATTTTGCAGGCAAATTTGACAACCCTGGCATTTATCGGGCAACACGTGATAGGTAATCAAAGATTTGCATACTCTGGCTGTACATCTCTTACGGTTAGTATGTGCGATATATTCGTCCCTGAAATATTTAATGCTGGATATGACGGGATTTGCCGCCGATTTCCCCAGCCCGCATAAAGAAGCGAGCTTAAGGCTCTCTCCAAGTTCCAGGAGAAAATCTATATCCTCCGACTTGCCCTTTCCCTCTGTGATATCCTTGAGAAATTCAAGTATCTGCATGGTACCTTCCCTGCAGAAAACACAGAATCCGCATGATTCCTGCTGGGAAAAGGATAGGGATTGCCTGCATATATCCACTATGCACGACTCATTATCGAAGATAACAATACTGCCGGAACCGAGAGTAGCCTCTTCCTTTTCAATCCCCTCATAATCCAGTGGTACATCTAGAACATCTGCACCCCATAGTGCTCCGCTGGGGCCGCCGATTTGCGCTGCCTTGAATTCTTTTTCATCCGGCACACCGCCGCCAATGTTATTAATGATCTCTCCCAGGCTAGTCCCCATGGGCAGCTCAACAATAGCCGGTCGGGCAATATTGCCCGATAATACGAATAATTTGCTGCCGCGGCTTTTTTCATTGCCCACACTTGCGTACCAATCTGCACCTTTCTGCAGTATGGCAGATACATGTGCCAGAGTTTCTGCATTATTGACCACGGTGGGTTTGTCAAACAGCCCGCTTACGGCAGGAAAAGGCGGACGGGGATATGACATACCTCTCTTCCCCTCAATCGTCCTGATCAAGGCTGATTCTTCGCCGCAGACAAATTCTGCTCCGGCATGAAAAACCTCAATATCAAAGCTGAATCCAGATTCCAGTATATTGCCTCCCAGTAGGCCCACCTCTTTCATCTGGGAAAGGGCTATCTTTACTCTCTCAATAGCCAATGCGTATTCATTATTAATATAGATATATCCCTTGTTTGCTCCAACGGAAAAGGCGCAGATAAGCATACCTTCCAGTACAGCATGAGGATCGCTTTCCAGCAGCAACCTTATACCAAACGATGCGGGATCACCTTCATGTGCATTGCAAATCACGTATTTCTCTTCTGCCTTTACTTCCCTGCATATTTTCCATTTCCTGGCGGTAGAAAAACCTGCACCACCTCGTCCTCTAAGTCCCGCTCTTTCAATTTCTTCAATAACTTCTTTTGCACCGGACTTAAGCGCCTTTTTCAGGCCTCCGTAACCATCCCGTGCAATATAATGTTTGATTTTACATGGGTCGATTAGACCGCAGTTTCTCAGCGCAATCCTGATTTGCCCTTTGTAAATAGGCAACTCCGAGATTTGCGGTATTCCAGGTATATTTTCAGCGCCCATTGTACAGAGGGCTAATTCAGGCAGTGGATTATTTTTAGTTACATATTCATTCAGTATCTGCGAGGCAACTTCCTTGGTTACTTTGCCATAAAATACGGCAGGCTGCCCGTTTTTTCTGATATATATCAGCGGCTCAAGATAGCTTAAGCCTGTAGATCCCACCTCAATCACTTTGGCAGAAATTTTATTCTGCTTTATTTCAGCATTGATATGCTCTGCAATTGCGGCTGCCCCGGCTGCCCTTCCACAGCTATCCAGATTAATAAAGATACGTGGAATTTTGTCGTTGTGAATAGATTCCCATTCCTTTACCGCATCTTTATATATTTGCTCAAATTTCACGCAGACCCATCCTGCAGCTTTATATGCTTTGTAATAATTTTCTCAAATTACTGATAGTTACATTATAGTGAAAAACGCCATCTATTCTGACCACAGGTGCACATGTGGAAGAGCTGGTAAAATAGGCAGCCTTCACCATTACACCCGCTTTGGAAGTCAGCTCCTGCTCTGCAATACCCATGATTTTATCGGCACCCTGCAGACGGCATGTAATACAATTACATATCTCAATTAATTTGACTACGCTTCTATTGAAAGTGAAATCAGCGAAAAAACTTGCTACGCTGTAAACATCATTTTCGGAAATGCACAGGTAATGGCTGATTTCCTTTATGGCTTGAGCGGAAACATACTTCTCCTTAGCCTGCATTTCATAAAGCAAGGGCAGCAGATTAGTTCTATCCTGGGAATACTTCTTTAATATTTCTTCTGTCATAATTTTCTGTGCGAGGATTAAGGATTATAGAAAACCAGCTCTTGTTAAAAAACACAATCGACTGTTTATGCAAAGCTGATTTTCCCTGTAATACAGGCCCAAAACACGTAGAATTATAGCAATCCTGCACTGGTGAATTCAAATTAAATATATATTTAATACCTGAAGGTAGGACGGGTTATTTTTTCCGTTGACAATATGGAAAAGTACTGGTAATATTTTACCCGTCATATAAAGTCTATATGTTATGCTTATATTACTTTTGCAGGTATATTTTGGCTTTAATAGAGGCAATAATTGAATTTATTAGTACGCAGGCAACTTTAACAGCTCTTATGCAGTTTTGTGAGTTATGTTAAGATTAACCAGCTGTTGTCAACATATACATAAGAGAGGAATTTTATGTTTACATTACCGATAATCGGCCAATTATTCTTTGACGGCCTGGCAACAGGATTGGTGTTTGTCATTCTGGCAGCAGGGCTTGTACTTATCATCAGCGTAAGCAGGATTCTATTTATTGCCTACGGCCAGTTCTATATGGTGGGTGCTTATATGGGGTGGATAGCTATGAATGTATTTAGCCTTCCCTTTTTCCCCTCACTTCTCATTGGGACTCTGACAACGGCCGCCTTGGGATTACTGATATGGGTAGCAATTTTCCAGCATGTTGAACAGGGGCCCGGTCGCTTTCTATCGACAATTATTATAGCCATGGGACTGCAATTAGTTATTGCTCAGGTCGGCCTAAACCTTTCGGGCACCCTGCCCCGCAGCATGCCAGCCATATTCCCCGGGACAATAAATTTCTTTGATGTGGTTATTGCCAGGGACAAATTATTCCTCATCAGTGCAGGTATAGCATCCACCTTAATACTGTTCTGGGTTTATGAAAAAACAAGGATTGGCCGCAGCATGCGCGCTGTTGCTTTCAATCCCGAGGCCGCAGCTTTGCAGGGTGTCAATATCAACCGTACCTATCTGATCACCATGGGTATCGGCGCCGGGCTGGCAGGTTTTGCCGGTGGCGTAATTTCTCCCAGCTACGGAATCAATCCCGGTATGGGTAGCACCATCCTGCTGTCTGTTCTCTTGATGACTATGCTGGGCGGCATGGGAAGTCTCCTGGGAGCACTGGTTGGAGGACTTACGGTGGGTTTGATTCTAAGCTATGGGCAGTTTTATGTGGGCGGTATCGTACAGATTATTTTGTTCATCATTATAGGTATAATTATTTTCTTCAGGCCGGGAGGACTGGTCGGGCGCGTTATCGATGTGGGAGTATAAGCATTTATGCAGACATTCAAAAATAATAAAAAACTCTTTGGTTTTATACTACTAATCATTTTACTTGCATTAGTGCCCGTATTTATCAAATCCCCATATTACCTTGACCTCTTTACCATCCTGCTTGTCAATGTCATGATCGCCATGACCTTCGTTATGATGCTCAGGGCCGGCCTCATAAGTCTTGGACTGGCAACATTCTGGGGCGTTGGAGCATATGTTTCTGCCCTGCTTGTGATGAAAGTGGGTATGTCTTTCTGGCTGAGCCTGCCGTTAACCGCCATAATTACCGCAGCGGTGGCCCTGCTGCTGGGTTTGCTCCTGGTAAAAAGCGGCGGTTTTACCTTTCTTATATTAACCGCTGTGCTGGGAATGCTATTTGTCGTGGTTGTAAATAATATTGACTACGTGGGTGGTGCTACGGGAATTTCCAATATTCCTCCTCCCAACTCCATTAATCTTCCTTTCTTGCCGGCCATTGAATTTACCTCAAAGCCAGCTCTCTTTTATCTGGCGCTGTTTATCTTCGTTATTGTATTGTTAATCGTCAAGGCTTTTTATGCGGCCTGGACCGGCAGAGCCTGGACATCAATCGGGTTTAACCCACGTTTAGCGTCATCCCTGGGCATAAGCGTGTACAAGCACCAGCTGTTATGTTTTACAGTCGCCTCTGCGATAGGAGGTTTGCTGGGCAGTTTCTATGCTCACTATCAGGGCTTCATTGTGCCGGTAACCTTCAGTTTTTTTGTGACAATTTACGCACAGATTCATGCAATACTGGGGGGCTTCGGTTATGTAGTCATGGGTCCTCTGGTCGGCGCCGCTATCATGAAGTTTGTTCCCGAATTCCTGCGCATAGCAGAAAACATCTCTCCCATCATCGTAGGTACTCTGCTCATTGTGTTAATACTATTCCTGCCACGAGGCATACTTGGGCTACTGGACAGGGATGCCTATCTTGGCAAACTATGGAATAAATTTGGCCAAAAATTAGAGGCCGCCCTTTCAAATACATTCAAGGCGAAGAAAGTATGAACGAAAATAAGGATAATAACATACTCCAAGTTCAGGGGCTGACGAAGGCCTTTGGTGGGCTTATTGCCGTTAATAATGTCGACTTTGATGTAAAAAGAGGCGAGATATTGGGCATTATCGGCCCCAATGGCGCCGGCAAGACTACCGCCATCAACGTTATCAGCGGTTTCTATCCGGCAACTGAAGGCAAAGTGATTTTCGATGGCAAAGATATTACAAAGCATAAGGCATACCAGATATCCAAGCTGGGCATCGGGCGAAATTTTCAGACATCCCTGCTCTTTATGCCCATGCCGGCCATAGCCAACGTTTTCTTTGCCTTTCATAACAGCTACAGAACCAATATATTTGCCAGATTACTGCGCCTTCCAGCCGCCACCAGGGAAGAGAAATCATTTCAAATGAAAAGCATGGAGATCATGCAAAAGCTGGGTATTGGCCAGTACGCCTTCGAGCAAACTAAAAACCTGCCCTACGGCTATCAAAGAATTCTCAGCGTCTGCGTGGCTCTGGCCACCAATCCCAAGCTGCTGCTGCTGGACGAGCCTGTTACCGGCATGAACCAGATAGAAATAGATACCATGCTCAAAATTATCAGGGAAATACGTGACACCGGCATTACTATCGTCATGATTGAGCACAATATGCCTGCTGTCATGGGCCTTTGTGACAGAATTGTGGTGCTGGACCATGGCCAGAAGATCGCGGAGGACTCACCCAAGGAAATCCAGTGTAATCAACAGGTCATCGAAGCTTACCTGGGGAAGGAATAATCATGCTGCTGGAAATTAAGGATTTAACAGTCAAATACGGCCAGGCCAAGGCGCTTGAAAGCCTTTCCCTTGATGTGGGAGAGGGCGAGGTGGTCTCCATCGTGGGTGCCAATGGCGCAGGCAAAACCACCATTTTGCGCACTATCTCGGGCCTGAAGAAACCCGTCTCCGGTGAAATCACCTTTAATGGCAAGAGGATAGAGGGCCACCAGCCCCACAGCATCGTCAAGGCAGGCATTACCCAGATACCTGCAGGCAGGATGATTTTTGCCGATATGTCGGTGCTGGATAACCTAAAAATAGGCGCTTTCCTGCGCAGGGACTTGCCGGGTATCAGCAAGGACCTTGACATGGTCTATGACCACTTCCCCATCCTCAAGGAGAGAAGGAGGCAGATGGGTGGCCAACTCAGCGGCGGACAGCAGCAGATGCTGGCCATCGCCCGCGCGCTCATGGCCAAGCCCAAAATGCTGCTCATGGATGAGCCCAGCACCGGGCTTTCCCCCATACTGGTACAGGAAGTGGGCAAGATCATCGAGGACATCAATCAGACGCTGGGCATTGGCATACTCCTGGTGGAGCAGAACTGCCGCATGGCCCTCAAGCTGTCCAGCCGGGCCTATATTCTGGAGCTGGGCAAGATCGCCCTGCAAGGCCCGTCATGCGACCTGGAGAATAACGAGGAAGTCAAGAGATGCTACCTGGGCGGATAGAGGTCTACTCCCCTATTCTGAAAGCCATTAAATTATTATTTGCTACCATCTATATCTTTGTATCTTTAAAATTACCATTGTTTTGACAATATAACAAAGCATTGCTAAGATTAAGTACAAATTCGTGTAGCTTTTTAAAGGAGAGCAAATTTCATGACCAGAAAAGTATCCGTGGTAAGCTTGGTTGTGGTTATATGTCTGTTGTTGACTACCGTACTCATGTTCGGTTGTCAGCCGAAACCCCCAGACAATGCACTTAAAATCGGGCAGATTACCCATCTCGGATTGCCTAACGGCGTGGCAGGCCAGCAGGTAGCCCAGGTACTGGCCGGAATGATCAATGACAAAGGCGGACTGAATGTGGGCGGTGAAAAATACCAGATTCAGCTCGTTCAGTATAATGGTAAGGGAGACCAAGCTGAAGTGAAAGCTGCCATAAATAGACTGGTCTTCGAGGACAAGGTCAGCTTCATCATTGGCGACGACAATGTAGACGTCTGGTACCCTATCACTGAGCCAAACAATGTCCTTATCAGCGCAATGTCTTTTACACCCGGTATTCTGTCCAAAGATAACAAACTTTCTTTCCAGACTGGCTGCATCCAATCAACCTCGCAAATTATTACGGGTTCGTTTATTGAAGCTAATCCGCAATATAAAACCTACTGCATTGTACTTGATGACTCTTTTATCGGCAAAATGGTGTCTGACACCACCGCTGCAAGGTTGAAGCAGTTCCCTGGCATAGAAGTAATACAGGAAAGATACCCCGCAGGGCAGCAGGACCTTAGCGCCCTGGGCACCAAGATCAAATCGTTGAATCCAGATGTCGTGCTTCCCTTCGAAATGACTGCCGTCAGGGCCATCAGGCAGGCCGGCTGGAACGGGCCGCTGCTCAGCGGCTTTTCCCTTTCAGGTTCTTCAGCTGTAACACTGGCTGGCGGCAAGGAATTTGTAGAAGGCTATTACCTGGGCGGCTGGCCAGTTGAATATGACCCCCCGTTAACTGAGAAGGCCAAAGAATATAAGGCGGCCTATACAAAGCAAAAGGGCAAATGGGAAGATTTAGAATTGACCGCTTCCCTTTACTTTACTGCGTTAACTGCTGCCATAGAAAAAGCTGGCAGCCTGGATGTCACTAAAGTCGCTGCTGCTTTTGAAAATATGCAGTGGGAGGGTCCCGGCGGTCCTGCTAAAATGATCAACAGGCCTGATCTGGGACAGGAAAGAACCGTTGATTCAATCACAACTCAGTACTTGAAGAGAATTAAGGACGGCAAGTCCGAGCTTATTACCACCATTACCCCTGATAAAGGTCTTGAAGTATTCAGGCGCATCATGGGTTCAGCTCCCCCTCCGCCACCGGCTACTTCCGCGCTTCCGCCACCGGCAGCCGGGTCGATAGTCCCGTGGGATCAGGCATTGAACCTTACCAACTTTGGAGACAAAGTGACGGTTAGTGGTGTCGTAGTTGACGTAATATCCTTTATGCCTCCAGCTACCATCGTATTCATCGGCGAAGCGGGTGGCGATCCCATGGCCTCCTTCCCTCTGGATATCCAGGATCCCAAGCCGTTTGGTGATCTGAACAGCTACAAAGGCAAGACCGTTGAGGTGACCGGCCCCTTGGCAAAGAATAATTTCACAGGAAAGGCACAGCTTACGGTTACAGAACCTTCACAAATTGTAGTTAAATAAATCTCAAATAGATAAGCTATTGTTTAATAAAAGAGGGGAGTTCCTTATAAACTCCCCTCTTTTATATTATTTATTAATACCTGATAGAAGAAGTAAATACGTTGAAGTCAAGCAGACGATCTTCTATTTGTTAAACTTTGCTGACTCTGCGAGGAAAATGATTGCCCTTTATTTCTCTATTTCCCCCGTAACCTGCCTGGTGAGTAACCACTTTTGCTTCTGGGAAATTCTCGCCACTTCATCTGTGGTCTTATATTGTTCGATAAAATGCCTCTTGAACTTGAGGAAAGTACCCTCCTCAATGCTGCGCCTTATATCGTTCATAAGGCACGACATAAACCTCAGATTATGTATTGTAGCCAACCTCAAAGCCAGTAACTCCCCTGCTTTAAACAGGTGATGCAGGTATCCTGCAGAGAAGTTCCTGCAGGTAAAGCAATCACATTCTATATCAAAAGGCTCATCCTTAAGTACATGGTCCTTTTTCAAAATATTTTTACGGCCGTATGATGTATAAAGGGCACCGTTCCTGGCTACCCGTGTGGGCAAGGCACTATCGAAAATATCCACACCCAGACTAACTCCTTCCAGAATATCTTCGGGCGAGCCTACCCCCATTAAATACCTTGGCTTGTCCACCGGCAGCAGCCTGCAGGTTAATTCAGTCATGGACCAGGTGGATTCCTTTATTTCGCCCAGGCTCAGGCCACCAATGGCATAACCGGGGAAATCCATATCTATCAGGGATAGCGCTGATTCTCTCCTTAAGTCAGCATAGATCCCACCTTGCACTATGGCAAATAGCCACTTTGAAATATCAGTATGCTTTTTCTTACAGCGCAACGCCCACTCACCCGTTCTGATCAAAGCTTGTTTCACCTTCTTTTCTGGACTATCGTACGATACGCATTCATCCAGTGTCATGATTATATCTACACCCAGCCTCTGCTGATAATCCACAGCAGCTTCGGGAGTAATAAAATGCTCGCTGCCATCTATGTGAGACCTGAACATTGCTCCTTCATCAGTAATTTTACACAGGGGGGATAGGCTGAAAATCTGGTACCCGCCGCTGTCCGTCAAAATGGGTTTTCCCCAGCCCATATATTTATGTAAACCTCCCATCTTCTGTATCACATCTATACCCGGCCTTAGGTACAAATGATAGGTGTTACTCAAGATAATACTGATGCCGATATCTTCTAAATCCTGCGGCGTCAGTGCCTTAACCGAACCCTGGCTGCCAACAGGTAAAAATGCCGGCGTATGAACCTGTCCGTGATTTGTAAATAGAATTCCCGATCGGGCAGCAGTATCCTTATCGCAACTGCTGATTGAGAAAGGATTTTCGATGCTTGTCTCCACGGAGCATAACCTACGAGAATAATTTGTCGAATGCCATCGCAATAAAGCAGATTCCCAGATAAGGAAAACTGGATAGTTTGTACACTTTCCAGGATAATGTTGGGGATCTGTTCATCAGCAGCCTTAATGTAGAGGCAAACATGATGCCTCCTAGTACAATTGCAGGAATGAGATAAATCATGCCGAAGAGCCTGAAAATATACAGCAGCACGGAAACTACCAATAACAGGCATGTCATAACAAAGATTGCAGCAATTATTTTTCTTGTGCTTAAATTGATGGGGAAATATGCCAGCCCTGCCGCGGTATATTCCTCTTTTTTAGCCACTATCACACTCCATACATGCACAGGAATCCACAAGGCTACCATTACACAAATCAGCAGTATTGTGATGTTAAATTCAGTGTTAAAGGCAAACCAGCCGATAAGCACCGGGCTGCAACCGGCTATAATGCCAAAGAAAGTACATGTGATCGTTTTGCGCCACAGGGCCGATGCCAGAACACCGACAATCCCAAATACAAAACATATTGGGCTTAACAACCATGCCAGCAGTAATGCCATAAGAATTAGCGGAATTATAAGGAGAAAAGCTTTTTCCGCCGGCTTTATTAACCCCCTGGATAAAACCCTGCTTCTCGTCCGCTGCATGCGGGCATCAATATGCCTGTCCAGGTAATTGGTCAGGCCGTTGCACCCGGCACTTCCCAGTGTCAGTGCAAAGATCAACAATAAAAACTTCTGTGGCTGCAATGCCCAACTGCTGGCGATAAGGGCTGTGCATATACCTATGAATGCCAGCAGCAGCGTTTCACGTGGTTTTATTACCAGAACATAGCTGGCAATATGATTAATTTTGGCCTGCGTATAGCTCAAATCCAATTGTCCCGTAATTATTTTATGCAGCACCTTTATCGTGATAGTCCAAATAGCACTGCAGGATCAGCGAGGCGACCGCATCATCTATGTGCACCTTTTTCTTGCTTCTCTTGCTGCCATGGCTTTGTATCAGCTTCTGTGCCTCAACTGTGGTTAACCGTTCATCCTGCAAAGCGATATCAATACCATCCAGTACTTTTTCTATTTTGTTAATAAAACTTTTCGTTTTTACCGTCTGATCCGTTGATGTATTGTTAAGCGAATATGGCACACCAATAACTATCCTTTTAATGTTATATAGTTTGACCATCCCGTCAATCTTTTCAATAGCCGCCTCATCTGTTTCTCTGATAATGATGGAGTGCGGACTGGCCAGTATCTCTTCAGCATCACATAATGCAACACCAATTCTCCTCTCCCCGATATCCAGCCCCATCATACGCATTATTTCCCTCCTCTTGTTGCAGAAACAAGACCGGGCACTATTTTCAAGGCTTCATCTATTTTTTCTATGTCTTTACTCCCTGCCTGTGCCGTTTCCTTATTTCCGCCTCCACTGCCTCCTGCAGCTTTGGCAATCTCCTTGATTAAGTCCTGCGCATTCAAACCACTTACTGCAAGATCAGGCGTAACCATGACTATAAAATTAGCCTTGCCATCCTTATCGGAGGCCAGAACAATCACGCCGCTGCCCAGTTTCTCTTTCAGCAGGTCACCCAGTTCCCGCAAATTCTGCAATGAAACAGCGGGAATTCTGCCTGCAATAACATTCACACCTTGCACGCTGATTTTGCTTTCCAGCAAATCATTTATACGCTGCCCTAGAAGCTGCTTTTCCATGGTCTCCAGCACTTTGGTCTTGCTTCTGATCTCATCAATCAGTGAGAGTACCTTCTGAGGAGTTTCAGTATTTGATACCCTTGTTATCCTGGCTATCTGGTCCAGACAGTAAAACCTTTCCTTGACCATTTTCTCAGCTTCACGCCCGGTCATCGCTTCAATTCTTCGCAGTCCGGTACCGATACTGCTTTCAGAGAGAATTAGAAAAAGGCCAATCTCGCCAGTCGCCCTTACATGTGTACCGCCGCATAACTCCATACTTACGGCGGGATCGCCTATCTCGATTACACGGACATTATCGCCATATTTTTCATCGAATAGAGCTATGGCCCCGCTGTTTACGGCATCATTATATGCCATCTGGGATATCTTGAGACTTATATTTCTTCTGATCAATTCATTTACAATATGCTCGATCCTGTTTAATTCTTCGGAAGTTATCTCCCTTAAATGTGAGAAGTCAAAACGCAATCTGTCCGGGCCCACCAGTGAACCCCGCTGTGCAACATGCGTGCCCAGTTCCTGTCGCAGGGCTGAATGTAGAAGATGCGTGGCTGTATGATTTCTGGCGATATCCTCACGCCTCTCCAGATCAATGCTGGCTTCTACCGTATCATCCAGAGAAATTTGCCCCTCCACCACCTCTCCACTCAGGATAATTGCATTGCCAGCTACTGAGCTATTCGATATCAACACTTTCCCGGCACTACCAAGCAATTCCCCTGTATCCCCTACTTGACCTCCCATTTCACCATAAAAGGGAGTTTCATCCAGCACCACAGTTATCTTATCGCCCTTTATTCCCTGCATGATATCCTCGCCACTGCCCTGCTTCTTTACCTGGCGTATTTTTGTTTTACAGGAAAGTTGTTCATAACCAATAAATCGGTTTCCCTCAACTTTGCCAAATCCTGCCATTACCGCATCAGCGCTGAATTTATGCCGTGCACGGGCACGTTCCTTCTGTATCTCCATCTCTGTACTAAAACCCTCCATGTCTATGGACAGTTTGTTTTTCGCTGCGATTTCTGCTGTCAACTCAGGCAGAAATCCATATGTATCGTATAGCTGAAATACGTCTTTTCCGCATATCTGATGGTTATTTTTACGCAAAGCCTCATCTACCAGCTTGTCTACTAAATTCATACCCACATCGAGTGTAGTCTCAAATTTTGCTTCCTCTGCGTTGACAAGCTCGCGGATAAACATCTGGCTTTTACCGAGTTCAGGATAAATACCACCCATTTTTTTCACCACCTCGTCCGTTATGCGGCTGAGAAATGCCTCATCAAGGCCTAATTTTCTACCGAAAAAACTCGCCCTGCGCAAAATTCTGCGCAGTATATATCCCCTGCCTTCATTGGAAGGAAGCACTCCATCAGCAATCAGGAAGGGAATGCCCCTGGTATGTTCAGCAATAATGCGCATAGACCTGGCATCGTCTTCATTGGCAGTGTAATTCCTCCCTGTCAACCCGCTTATTGTTGTAATAAACGAAGAAAATAGGTCCGTTTCATAGACCGTCTTAACCCCCTGCAACACTGCAGTAATACGCTCCAGCCCCATGCCTGTATCAATATTTGGCTTGGGTAAACGCAGCCGTTTTCCTTCTATGGTCTGGTCATATTCAGTGAATACCAGGTTCCAGATCTCCAGAAAACGCCCACAGTCACATGCCGGGCTGCATTGCGTACTTCCGCAGCCCGTTTTCCTGCCAAAATCATAATGTATTTCACTGCAGGGGCCGCAGGGGCCTGAGTTCCCCGCCGGACCCCAGAAATTATCCTTTTCATCAAAGCGCAGTATTTTGCTTTGCGGAAAACCTATTTCCCTCCATGTATCAAAGGCCTCATCATCGTCCAGATATACAGTAATCCAGAGATTTTCAGCATCGATTTTCATCCTGTCATGGATAAATTCCCAGGCCCACTGGATGGCTTCACGCTTAAAATAATCCCCTACACTGAAATTGCCCAGCATTTCAAAAAATGTCAGGTGCTTTGTGTCTCCTACCGCATCGATATCAGTCGTCCTGAAACATTTCTGGCAGGAGGCCAGGCGCGTATTGGTTGGGGTTTTCAGCCCCATAAAATACGGCTTAATCTGCACCATGCCAGCCGTGGTTAACAACAGTGTTGGGTCTCCGTGTGGAATCAGGGATGAACTGGATATCACCTTATGCTTTTTCTCTTCGAAGTAATTGAGAAATGCCTTCCTGATTTCGTTACTGTTCATTATTATCCCTTAATCTTATATACTTGATGCCATATACTTCTTCATTTTTACCCAGCCTCAATAAAGAACAAGGCTGCAGCCCCCAGTAAACCCGCTCTGTCGCCAAGGTTGGATTTTACTATTTTTACATTATTTGCAGCCAGTGTAAACGCCCTGGCTTTGGTTACCTCCCTTGCAGGTCCCAGCAAAAGGTTCCCCATTTTTGACAGGCCGCCACCGATAACTATCATCTCCGGATTAAATATATTGACTATATTTGTCAAACCAATACCAAGATAGTACGCAGCATTTTGTACTATCTTCTGCGCAACACTGTCGCCTGTTCTGGCGGCTCGGGCAATATCTACAGCCTTTATCTGCCCGTTATTTTTCTCGTAGATATCTTTCAGCAAGGTATTCTTATGTCCTTTTATACTTGCCTCTGCTTCTCTGGCCATAGCTGTCCCGGATACCATGGCCTCAAAACAGCCATTGCTGCCGCAACTGCATTTTGCTCCGCCATCCTTGATGATCATGTGGCCTATCTCGCCCGCAACGCCATTAATGCCCTCATATAAATGGCCATCAATAATTATGCCGCCGCCTATACCTGTGCTTACTGTAAGATAAATCAAATTTTTGATTCCCTTGCCTCTGCCATAAAAATATTCACCCAGCGCTGCAGCATTAGCGTCATTTACCAGTCGTACCCGTTTCCCCAGGTTTTCCTCCATAATGCTCTTCAGGGGGACATTACGCCACCCCGGTAAATGCGGTGACGCAGTCACCAAACCCCTGTGTATATCAATACCCCCCGCAATGGCAAGGGATATTCCTGAAATTTCTTTCATATCAACATTAGCCTTATTTACAATTCTATGGGCTGCCTGCGTCAATCTACTGATAATATTGTCCACACCTTTATATGCTTCCGTTTTGATGCTGGTAAAGGCGACTATTGCTCCATTCCGGGATATCATGGCTACTCTGAATTTGGTGCCACCCATATCCACAGCAATTATATGATCAGTATATGTTGCCAAATTCAATATTTACCTTTTACACAATTCTACAATAAGCAGATCCAGGGCTAATTCATTATCGTATTTGCCGGTTTTGATATCAGTATCAGTTTCAAGTATGCGCTCAAATATTATCTTAATCTGTTCAATGGAATAGGCTTTCGCCTGTCTCATTACTTTATTAAGGGCATAATCCGAGCGTAAACCTAAAGCTGTCATTGACTGCGCACTATTGATGCCGTTGTCAAAACACTTTGCCTTAATGATCAGCCTCAACTGGCGCAGTATCATATTCATAATATAAGAGGAATTGACCCCCTGTTTGATCAACTGACGGAAATATTTCTGCGCTACACTGGGCCTGTATCCCATGATGGCATCGATCAGGTTAAATATGCTTATATCCCTGGAATAACTGGTTATCTTCTTTACATCTTCCTCGTTGATTGTTTTATCTTCCGAGTAAGACAGCAGTTTTTCTATTTCATGGCTGAGAGTCCAAAGATCATTGCCTACCAGGTCTATAAGAAGTCTCACTGCCCCGGGTGAGATCCTTGCCCCTTTATTTTTTACGCTTCCTGTAATCCATACTGCCAGACTGCTCTCCTGTAGTAGAGGATATCTCCGCACCTCTGCCATCTCCGCTAATATCTTTAGAAGGGAATTCTGCGGTTTTAATTCATCATCCACAAATATCAGCGCAGTACTATCCGGTATCCCCATCAGAACGTCAGATATTGAAGCAACTTCAGACGATTTATCATCTGTCTTTTGTCCCCGTTTCTTCTCCGCGCCTTTACCGCCGCTGGGCTCAAATTTGCCGATGAATCCATCAATAATCACCAGCCTGATGGGGGAAAGAAAAGGTGCCGTGCAGCATACTTCGCTTATTTTTTCATAACCGATATCGCGGCCATCCAGAGTAGTGGTATTCATACTCAGCATTTCATCGTCACCCAGAGAAATTCTGATTTTTTCTAAATCCCTGCTTCGCGAAAAACTGTCTGACCCGTATAAAACGTAAATCATAACGACAATAAAATTACTTGATATTTAACCCACATATTTTAACCTGCTAAATACTATCCTGCTCTTACCTGTTTAGTCAAAATTTGATCATTCAATAAATAAGCTTACCTGGGATTTTTACAATATGACCTGCAACATTACCTAAAATCAACTGTAATGAAATAAGAGTGGTTTACCTGTTCATTAAAGCACCAGGCTGCGACTAGAAATAAGGCTGATACTATTCACATAATATTGATCATATACGGTATGGTAAAGTTAAAAAAGATTACGGACAGTTATAATAGTTCCTTATGAAGATTAGAGATGTACTATTACCATGTCATGAAACTGGGCAATAATGTAGCTATTATGGGAAAAGCTATGATAATAGCCGTACAGACAATAATTGCACCAAGGAAGGGGAATATACCCCTGAATATGGTTTCCAGGGGTACATCCGGGGCTACCCCCTTAATGACATATACGTTTATCCCAACCGGGGGAGTAATTACTCCCATCTCGGTGACTAACACAATTATCACTCCGAACCATATCCCATTGAACCCCAGGCTA
>CAZTHJ010000009.1:0-17575 GCA_964613565.1 uncultured Dehalococcoidales bacterium
GGCTCTGAGGATTTGCAAAATGCTCTGGTATCGCCCCGTGAATGGACGGGAGGGATAGCCTTCTCTGAATATAGTAAAATCGCTATCGGCATCACACCTGATCAAACGGCATGGGGCAAATCTGCGCTGGCCCATGAACTGGGACACCTTGTAGTAAATCAATTAACCTACAGCCCCTACGGCGGGAGCTTGCCTGTGTGGATAGATGAAGGTCTGGCCATGCACGCAGAAGGACAGGTAAATTCTTTATTCCAGGCTTACCTGGACAAGGCAAATTCAGAAAACCGGCTTATATCCCTGCGCAGCCTGAACAGCCCGTTCTCCGCGCAATCAGACGAAGCCATACTTTCCTACGCCCAAAGTCACAGCATTATGGAGTTTCTTATCCAGAATTATAGCAATGTAAAAATGCTGAATTTATTAAATGTATTTGAAAGGGGCAGCACCTGCGACGATGCTCTCAGGGAAATCTATGGCTTTGACCAGGATGGGCTTGAAGTATTGTGGCTTGAGTCCTTGAACCTGGAGAGAAATAACCCTGTAAGCAGTCAGCGAAGCTTGCCTATAACAATTCTAATTATACTGACAGCAATGGCAATAGTACTAATAACTCTAGTAATAATTTTTATTTGGATATTAAATAGAAAGCGTATACATCAAAAACAGAATATCTCATCAAACAAAACCAACGTGGAATTATGAAGGACTCTTTTACAGTTCGTGATCTACCTCCCGAAGAAAGACCCAGGGAACGCCTGGCCCAGCTGGGAGCTGAAGCCCTGTCAGCACAGGAACTGCTGGCTATCGTACTGGGAAGAGGAATTAAAGGTAAATCTGTTACCGACCTCGTGCAAACATTGTTAAAGAAATTCGGCAATCTCAGCAATATGTCTGCAGCCACACTGCCGCAACTGCAAAATATCAAGGGAATCGGGCCTGCCAAAGCCACACAGCTCAAAGCGGTCTTTGAGCTGGCCCGCAGGCTGGAGCGGGAAAACAATGCGGGGCAGGAGCACAAGAACATGATAAGGAGCCCACAGGAAGTAGTGGGATTGGTGCGAAATAAATTAAGGGGCAAAAAAAAGGAGCATTTCCTGCTGATCTCGCTTGACAGGCGTAATCAAATAATCGATATACAAACAATCTCCATAGGAAATCTTGATTCCAGCATAGTACATCCACGGGAGGTCTTCAAAGCAGCCATTTCGGATATAGCAGCTTCTGTAATTCTGGTTCACAATCACCCCTCGGGAAATACAGAGCCTTCTGATGAGGATATCAAACTGACCAGGCGGCTTGCGGAATCGGGCTCAACCCTTGGAATAGCCGTGCTTGATCATATTATCGTCGGTGACAGCTCCTACTGCAGCATGAAAGACAGGGGAATGCTTTAAGGGATTTATTACATGAAGAACAGAAGAATTCAATTCAAGTACCTGGCAGCAATCTTAATTATCATTCTCATTGCCACAGTAAGCTCCTGTACACCTGCCGCAACTTCAGCCACGGATACCCTGAACTTGTGGGATACGGGCCCGATTACGCTCGACCCGGCTATTTCCGGCGAATTATCTTCACATAACTATATCATGCAGATTTTCAGCGGTCTGGTTTATCTGGATGATAACCTTGAAATAAAGGCCGATATCGCAGATAAATGGCAAATCAGCCCTGATGGAAAGACATATACGTTTTATCTTAAAAAGAATGTAAGATTTCATGATGGGCGGATATTAACTGCTGATGATATTAAATATTCGTGGGAAAGAGCTTGCCTGCCTGCAACCGGGTCTAACACATCTAATCTGTATTTAAGCGACATAGAGGGTACAGATAGAGTCTTCAAGGGAGAAACTACCTCAATATCCGGTATCAGCATACTGGATAGCTATGCATTGCAGGTTAGCATTGATGCTCCCAAAGCCTACTTTCTATCCAAACTGGCTTATCCCACCGCTTTTATTATAGATAAATATAACGTGGCATCGGGCAAGGACTGGTGGCTTAAGCCTAATGGAACCGGGCCTTTTAAACTCAGCCGCTGGACGCAGGGAAGCCAGATAACCCTGACAAGAAATGATGATTTTTACAGGGAGCCGGCACTACTGGCAAAGGTTGAATACCAGCTATTATCGGGAAATCCCATAGAGCTGTACGAAGTGAATAAGATAGATACAGCGCAGATATACGAACAGTATATAGATGCTGCCAGGGATCCCAGGGGCCCCTTTAGCGGGCAACTGCATGAAGTGCCTGAGCTGGGATTGAATTATATCGGTTTTAACGTAGATAAACCGCCTTTTGATGATGTCAATATCCGCCTGGCATTCTGCCATGCCTTCAATAAGGAGAAAATCATCAGAGTAATCAATAAAGATACGGTCAGAAATGCTTTAGGAATAATACCGCCGGGAATGCCCGGATATAATCCAAACTTGCAGGGCTATGAATTTGATATCCAAAAGGCTAAGAGGCTGATCTCCGAATCAAAATATGGCAGTGTGGAGAATCTGCCGCCTGTTACTATTACCATCGCTGGACTGGGAAATTATTTAGCTGAGAACCTTGGCGCCATTATTCAGGACTGGCAAAATAATCTAGGCGTTCAAATCAACGTTCGTCAGCTTGAAACAGAAATATTCCTCTATCATATTAGAGAGGAGGTAGATAATATGTTTTTTATGGGCTGGGTTGCCGATTATCCAGACCCTCAGGATTTTCTGGACTATCTGCTCAAGACGGGCTCTCTTTACAATGCAGGCAATTATTCAAATCCCCAGGTGGACTCTCTGCTCGAAGCTGCAGCAGTAGAGCAGAATACTGTTAAAAGGCTGGAAATGTACCAGCAGGCAGAGCAGTTGCTGATGCATGATGCAGCTATGATCCCACTTACTAATGGTATTAATCTATACCTGGTTAAGCCCTACTTAAAGGAATATAAACTAAACCCCGTCGGCATGCCTTCACTGGCCCGGGCTTATATTGAGCGTTAAGGCAAATATTGTCTTTCACTGTAGATGTACGCCGCTAAGAAACGTGCGGACCGGACTGAGTAATTTCTGAGGGCACATCTGCCATTTCTTTAAGATTTGTTGCAAAACTTTTTGCCAGCTGTTGCGCCTGCTCATTATATTTATCTTCACTTGGCCAGCTTTTTGCTGGAATTAGTACTTCGGATGGTATACCTGGGCACTCGCTGACAATGGAAAAACCGAAGTTTTTATCTGTAACAAATTTAGATGGATCAAGTTTGCCTTCAATAGCGGCATTGATCAAAGCTCTGGTATAAGGCAGCGATATTCTTTCCCCTTTACCATAACCCCCTTTTATCCATCCTGTATTCACCATCCAGCACTTCACGCCGTATCTCCTAATGCTATTTAGAAGAAGTTTTGTGTACTTCATGGGAAGCAACGCCAGGAAAGGAGCGCCAAAACAAGGGCTGAATACAGCTGCAGGCTGGCTGCCCAGGCCCATCTCGGTGCCGGCCACCCTGGCGGTATAACCCTGCAAAAACATATAGGCCGCCTGCTGCGGTGAGAGCTGTACCAGGGGAGGCATGATGCCGAACATATCACAGCTGAGCATGAAGATATTCCTGGGATGGTCACCACATCCTGAACGTACAGAGGGATCTATATGAGAAATTGGATAAGACGCGCGTGTATTTTCGGTCAAGCCAGCATCATCCAGATCCAGCCTGCGTGTACGCCCATCAATAGATACATTTTCCAGAATAGTGCCGAATTTCCTGGTACATTCGTATATCTGCGGCTCCTCTTCCCGGGATATTTTGATCACCTTGGCATAACATCCACCCTCAAAGTTAAAGACTCCTCTTTCGCTCCAACCGTGCTCGTCATCCCCGATCAACTCTCGGCTGACATCTGTTGAAAGTGTAGTTTTGCCCGTTCCTGAAAGGCCGAAGAAAAGAGCCACATCATTATCTTTACCTACATTGGCAGCACAATGCATGGAAAGGACCTCTTCCAGCGGCAGGAGATAATTCAAGACCGTAAAAACAGCCTTTTTGATTTCACCGGCATAGCTTGTGCCACCTATAAGTATGAGCCGCCTGGCGAAATTGACCACAATGAATACTTCCGAATTGGTGCCGTCGATTTCAGGTGAAGCGTGGAATCTGGGCAGGCAAAAAATGGTAAATTTGGGCTGGTACGACTGTGGTCCAGCCTCATTCTTGATTTGAATAAACATATTGCGGGCAAATAGATTATGCCAGGCATATTCAGTTATGATGCGGACTGGGACCTGATATCTCGTATCAGCACCGGCAAAGCAGTCCTGCACAAAGATATCTTTCCCCTGAAGGTAAGCCAGCATCCTGTGATATAGATAGTCGAAATTCCTTATGTCAATGGGGCGGTTATCCTTACCCCACCAGATCCTCTCAGCGCTGGATTCTTCCCTTACAATGAACTTATCCCGGGGAGACCTGCCCGTATGGTGTCCGGTACGCACGACAATTGGACCGAGATGAGCTATTACCCCCTCCCTTCTCCGCACTATCTCCTCATATAATGCAGGGGTTGAAAGGTTTCTGTATATGTTGCCGACATTGGTTATTCCATATTCATCCAGTTTGACGATATCCAGTTCATTATTCGTCATACAAGTCCACCTCCTTGAGTGCTACATTTACACATGCGGCTAATCCCATAAATCCTCGGCATCTTTCCCTGCATCGTTGCTGCCGCTGGCATCTGTCAAAGTAAAACTTTTATATGATTCCGCAGAACCGTATTCTCTGGTTTTAATCACGACAGGCATGGGAACGGCATGCCCGAAGACGAGAACCTGCTGTTTTGTTTCCAGCCTGGAGAGTACATATTTAAGGTCGCTCTTTCCTGATACACCCGCCAGCACGCTATCAACGTCTTTCTCATTATCCAGCAGGCAGGTTATCTTGGTACCGAGCTGAGACATAATTTCTTCATCTATACCGCTGGGCCTCTGATCAATTACCAGCAAGGTGACATTATATTTGCGCATTTCCCTCGCAATTTTGCCGAAAATTGTCTGTGAGGCCAGCTCTGGATTAAGAAACCTGTGCGCTTCCTCGATGGCAATCACCAGCGGCAAAGGCTCAGGCGCGTCCTCTGCCAGAGCCCTTTCAGTCTTATAACGATACTGGTCATAGATACGGCGCGTCAGCAAATTGGCAACCAGTATATAGGCGGCGAAATCATCATAGCTGCCGAATTCCAGTACCACATTAATGCCGCGCTCCAGGTACTCCAATATCTTGCGGAAGGATTTTTCTGCGGCTGTGGGAACAAGGAAAGGAAAACGTTTCAAAGACTGCAGCCCCCTGCGTAAATTCCTATAGGTACTTTCATGAATTACAAGTTCTTCACAAACTCCCTTGCTCTCTTCTTCCTCAAGGTTGAAAAAACTATCCAGCCATTTTTTATCTCCATATTTCCTGGCCAGTTGATAAACTGCATTAACAGAAGCCTCTGTTAAGTTCAAGATCTGGCGCAGCAGAACCACATCTTCAGGCTCGATTTCATCGTATCCAATCTTTACGATGAAGTCCGTACTCACCTTTCTACGCCTTGAACTCGCCTCATCCAGCGTGAAAACAGCTACCTTTGAGGGGAATAATTGTTTCAAACCCTTTACCTTGTGCCTCTTTTCGCTTTGGCCTTCCCAGCCATATTCATTATGCATGTCAAATATTAAATTTACCCCTGCGCTCTTCTGAATTGACCCTATCATTAACAGCCGGGTTAAAAAGGTCTTTCCTGTACCGCTCTTGCCAAAAACCCCGTTAGAGCGCTTAATGAATTCATGCATATTGAGACAAACCTTGGTCTCCATATCCAGCGGGTTGCCCACCCAGAAGTGCCTGGCATCCTCCCTGCCAAAAGCCAGCTCGATATCCCCCTGTGTAGCCGCACATACAGATGAAAAATGAGGGGGTATGGTTTTAGCCGGCTGCGGGCCTTCCAGCAGCGCAGCAGCTTCGCCGCCAATGGTCAGCGTGGTCATTACATGCAGCCGCACAAACATGGTTGTTCCTGACATGACCTGCGAGATGAGTGAATTAGAAATGTCAGGCAGGCCTGCCATGCCTGTTTCATCCAGGGATTCAAGGCTGATATCCGTTATCATGCCGAAGAAGCGCTTCTTTATCCCGTTAATTACCACATAGCGGCCTACCGGTACATCCTCGACTGAAATCGATGCATCCATCTTAACATCGATGCCCCTGTTCAAGGATCCGGAAAGGACGACCCCCAATTTTTTATCTGTATTCAAATCCTTATTCTGCAAAATCCAACCTCTTCAATATGGAATTTAGCCTGCGCACATCACCACCCAGAATCCATACCAGTTCCTTGCCGGCCTTTACCAGGAAGTCCTCCCTGTCGGCCTGGAACCCGCTCATGTACCTCAAGCTTGCAGCAATTATTTCATCAGGTGAGACTTGCAGTATGGCCTGTGACAGTATAGTAAGAAAATTGAGAGATCGTGAAAAATCCAGTACCTCCGCTGATTCGCAAACATAAACAAAGCTGTGCAGCGGCGGTGGCTGTGGCGGCAAATAGCTGGACAGTTTCTCCCCTTCCCTGTGCCCCACCACTATGGCCTTAATATCGGTAACCAGCAGCTTTTCCAGTTGAGGGTTTTCGCTGAATATATCTTCTTCCTTTTCCAGGCTGTCTCCGCGGATGGTCACCCTTCTGCCCATGTCCAGCGCGTGAGTTTCGATGCTGTACACCACAGCCAGTATATGCCTCTCAGTATTTTTGCCAGCTCTTACCAATGCGCCTAGCGGGGGTGCCTGGTTCAACTTGTAGCATTGAGCGCTGAACTCCATACTGTTGGCGCCTATTACTTCAGCAATCCTTTTATCTATAGCCATTTCATCCTTTTACTCCAGTTTTTAGCCGATACCGACACGCGCATATTATCTTTCTCGAGCTCTCCCTGTACCAGCCGCCAGAACTGCTCCCGGTCGGCACCGCTGACAACCGCCTGTTCGTGCGCCTCCATCAGGGCTACAGGGTAGCCCTTGCCGGAATCACATTGCTTTAAAAGTACCGCCTGGGTTAAATCCAGCAGTTCATGTCGGTCGGCCACCCAGCAGGGTATTTCAACCCTGGCCACCTCATTCTCCAGCCTGAGATAGAAAAAGCAAATTCCCTGATCACCATAATAGTTTTGAATAACAGATGATCTGCTGTCGAAAACCGCCGATCTCTCGCCACGCTTCAAATGCCGGCTGAAAATATCCCTGTCAGTCAGCCCGCTTACATCGTCGCAGGGCTTTTTGTCGGCAGCTTTGCCGCAATGCTGGTCACAATTGACCTCTTCATAGGGGCACAGCATCAGCCGAATTATATTTATCACTTCTGTGCTACGCGGGAAACTGATATAGCTTGCCAGCGAGATAAACCTGCTTTGCGCTGCGGTTTTTAGCTGTTCCAGATACCGCAAAAAACCGTTCTTTACCAGTTCATCGATAACCTCTTTCATGTACTCGAGGCCGATAATGCCCCACAAGGTCAGAGTGCCATCCAGCAGCGCCACCAGCGGAAGATTCTTATTGACGCCAAGCGCTTCCTCGGTCAATACACGCAATTCCTCAACCGTTCTTTTAATCGCCAGCACCTGTCCCTCGATCATGATTTTCTTTTTGTCCGCCGAAATAATGGCGATCTCCTCTTCCTTATAATAAAGGCGCGGCTCCGAGAACAAGCGCGCTGAAGGAGCAGCGCCATACTCCAGCAGAATGCCGCCGGTATTAATCAGAAAACAATGCGTAGACTGATGGCGATCCACATCTATATGTGAACCATCTACAGCCATTGCAATATGATCCCCGGGGCAGGGTACAGGTTTATAGACGGCAGATGGATTTTCCCTCAACCCTCCCACGAGCCAGGTTGTTTTCGCCCTTTGGATCCTCTCCTGAAGCCTGCCCGGATCCAGTGTCTTTGACTGCAGCATGTCTGCGGCAGCCTCCAGGGCAGTCTGTTTATCATGATAGCGCGATTTCAGGTGTTGGGCCATGCCTGTCACCTGACCAATAATTTTTTCCAAATCTAAAGACATATCTCTTCCCGATAAACCAGTATACCATCAGGTGAGGACTGTAACAATGATTATGCAGAGGTAGATTCAGGGTAGCCTTTGCTTGACCAGGCTAAGCCCTGTTTATGTTTCCATATCTATCAAACCATTGGCCAGACGTATTATCCGGTCAACGTAGACTTCGTCATCGGGCTCATGGGTAACCATGATAATTGTCTGTTTGAGATCTTTATTCAATTTACTGAAAAGCTGTAGCACGGTAATGGCAGATTCCGTATCCAGGCTGGCAGTAGGTTCATCTGCATACAGAATGCCGGGCTTATTTATCAAGGCTCGTGCAATTGCTACGCGCTGCTGCTCACCACCGGAAATTTCACCTGCATAGTGATTCAGACGATGCCCCAGGCCAACAATATCGAGCAATTCACGTGCATAGGCTTTTTTATAGCCGCTGTTATTAAGGCAGATTGAAGGCATGTACACATTTTCCAGTACAGTCATTTCGCCGATTAATGAGTATTCCTGAAAAACATATCCTAATTTTTCCAGCCTGAACCTGGCCCGCTCTTTTTCAGAAAGCTGAAGTACGTCCATATCATTAATATAGATATAGCCGCTGGTAGGTTTATCAAGCAAGCCTAACAAATGCAGTAGAGTGGATTTCCCCGACCCGCTTCTTCCCATTATGGCGACAAATTCTCCCTTTTGAATATTCAGGTCAACACCTTTCAGAGCATGGGTAGCTGCGGGTCCGTGCCCATATATTTTTTCCAGTTCTCTGGCCAGAATCATAATCTAATTACCCCAGATAATATGAATAATATTGTCACGCATAACTGTAACTGACGGGATCAGCCCGGCCAGTACCCCTGCAACCAGCAGCGCCACGGCCGAAACTATGCTGGTGGTAAATTTAATTGTCAGGCTGAGAAAACCCATAGGCATATCTATGGGGAAATAGGCAAAATATGGCTCGATGACAAAATTCATGATCAGCCAGCCAATAAAGATACCGGTAACCACAAAAAAGACCGCCTGTAAAATATATGCAACTACTATTGCTGACTGCGGAATACCGATAGCCCGCATGATGCCGATCTGTCTTTTCCTGTTCAGCACATTTATATATATGATGATAAACATCACGGCCGCAGACACAAACAGGCCAAAACTGCCGATAAGTGAACCTATGATCTCAAAGGTAGATACAACGCTCTGCGCAGCGCTGCCGTATTCTGTCCAGGGTTTGATAACTGCAATCACGCCCATATTCTTGAGCTTATCAATTAATGCTGCTTCATCAACCCCTGGCTCTACCTTCACCAGTATTTCGCTGGCGCGATCAGAGTAAATCCTGCTGTCAAGTACCGATGCCATTTCTTTTCTGGTGACATAGGCCATATGATCCGTGCGCATCATTTCACGGGCATAGAAAATACCTGCAACTTCATATTCCCTCTGTACACCATTGGGGTATGTGAGGCGTACTTTATCACCAATATTGACACCTCCCAGCGTGAGAAATTCCGAGCTTTGAGAGACTTTTCCCCCGGCAATTTCAACACCGAGTACAATCTTATCCCGATCGTTATCCTTCAAATATCTGCCATTAATAATACACTCATGAATACTTGTTACCCTCGCTTCCTGGACGGGGTCCACACCTATTACGGGCCATGTGCCGCTTTTGCCCTTGTCATTTACAGATTCTTTCTCCTTCCATTTATATTCAAAAAAGGCTGAATAATTGAGATGGACTGCAACACCGGCCACTCCATCCACCATGTCGATTTTATTTAATAACGCATTACCTTTTTCAATAAAGTATTTATCCGTAGTCGGGCCGATTACAATATTGCCGAACTGGGTATTAATCATCTGGTTATCAAGTGTGGTCATAACACCGGAAATAAGCGCCGAAACGAATACAAGATTAACAAAACTGAATGCCATAACCAGGATGAGCAGCGTCAGCGCCCATCTGTTGCCCTTGATAACCTGTTTAAAAGCATAGAAGACGGCAAACTTGAAATTTCCCCAGTGCACATGAACTGAAGGTGATGATCGCTTTCTGGTAAATATTTTCCTCATGATAATATTTTACAATGGAAGTATTGTCTTAAAAATTTTTATCTGGTCATTTTCCTCAAAGCGGAGACTACTTTGCCGAAGAGGTTAAACATGATAACTTTTTCTTCCGCTGAGAGAACATCAAGCAGTTGTTGTACCCGGCTTGCAGTATGATTTTGAATTAACTCATATAGATCGATTCCCTTTGGGGAAAGCATGACAAAAACAACTCTGCGGTCATCCGGGTCTGGCAGGCGCAGGGCATATCCTTTATTTACAAACCAGTTCATAATCCGGGTAGCCGTGCTGAAAGGCACTGAAAGCTCGGCACTGAGTTCACTCATAGTAATTTTTTGCCTGCGGTAAATAATGCTGCTGACCCTGTAAAAAAGGTCAAGGTTAACCCTCTCAGAATTGTCCTCCGTATTCTGATTTCCGCTTAACTGGAAATGCTGCTGCGCCAGATCCCTGTGCAATTGAGCCTCAAATTTAATCCACATCTGCACAAAACCCTCAACAATGGCCGCTATCTGGCGTTCATATTCCTGATTATTTATCTCTACCATATTATTTCCAACATTAAATATTTCTATTTTGGAAGTATTATAACACAATACTTCTGCCTGGCCAAATCCGCAGTAGAAAGATTAAACGTACTTTGGCAGCCAAAACGCAATACTTGTGTATCGTTGCCACCCCTGAATAGTTTTGTTAATATTGAGAACGACACCATCTTCCTAGAGGAAAAGCCATGTCAAGAGTCGGATTGATCTACGATCCCGTTTATCTGGAGCACGATACCGGTACCCACGTGGAAAATGCTGGTAGATTAACCACAACACTATCCGTGCTGGAAGAAACCGAGGTTAAGCAAAAAATAAAACTGCTCACCCCAAGACCAGCTTCCACGGAAGAGATAGCGCTGGTACATTCACAGCAATATATAGACCAGATTAAGACTATCAGTACAAGAGGAGGAGGCAGCCTTGACCTGGATACAATAACATCAAGCGGTTCATATCAGGCTGCGCTGATGGCAGCAGGCGGTGTCATCAGTGCTGCTGATGCTGTAATGGATAAAACCGTAAACCACGCCTTTTGCCTGGTCAGACCTCCCGGACACCATGCCACCTGCTGGCATGGCATGGGGTTCTGCCTCTTTAACAATGTCGCCATTGCCGCCAAATATATACTGGCGAACTATTCCATCCAGAGAATTCTGATTGTTGATTTCGACGTCCACCATGGCAACGGTACGCAGGATATGTTCTACACGGATCCAAACGTGCTTTATTTTTCAACACACCAGTATCCGCTGTACCCTGGAACCGGCACTTTAGACGAAATAGGCACGAGGGAAGGAGAAGGTTTTAATATAAATATACCCATGGCCCCTGGCTGCGGGGACTCCGAATATCAGACAATCTATGAAGATATCCTGGCTCCCATCGCCATACGCTATAAGCCTCAGATGATTCTGGTTTCAGCGGGTTATGACGCACACTGGGCAGATAATCTGGCTTCCATGCAGTTAAGTGTTTTCGGCTATGTCCGGATTGCAGAAATCCTGAAGGTGCTGGCAGATACCCTCTGCGATGGCAACCTGGTATTTTCACTCGAGGGTGGGTACCATCAGCAGGCACTGGCTTATTCCATTGCCGCCTCATTAAATATACTGACGGGCAGCAAGGACTTCCATGATCCACTGGGGATAAAACAATCCAGAAGCAACATAGCTGACTTTGAAAAGTTTGTAAGACTGATCAAAGAAAAACATGAAATCTAGCCCGGGAGTATAGCTGCACCGCACCGTGGATGAACTGTACAAGGATTGAGGGTCAAGACTATAATTCTATACTATGTCTGACATCAAGCAGGACCTCAGGGAGTTACTCGGGGCTGTATGCAATATAACCGAAAATGAGCGCTTTGACGTCTATCTGGTTGGAGGTTTTGTTCGTGACTGTCTGCTGCATAAGGAGACATGGGACATAGATATTGCCGTACCCGGTGACGCACTGGAATTAGCACAAAAAATAGCGCCAGGCCTCCACGGCAAGTATGTACTACTGGACGAATCTAAGCGTATAGCAAGAATTGTCATTAAAAAAGAGAAATCACAGGCATATCTTGATCTGTCCAGCTATAAAGGGACTATTGATGCAGATTTAGGACGCCGTGATTTCAGCATCAATGCCATGGCAATCAACCTGAAAACGTTCCTCACAGGTGCTGGGGAAATTATCGATCCTTTTCACGGCAGAGAGGATTTGCGTAAAGGATGCATTAAGGCTATCAGCCCGGGCGTTTTCAGAGAAGACCCTTCCAGGCTGCTGCGTGCTGTTAGATTTGCCTTCAAGCTGAATTACAAAATCTCCAGGTCTACCGAGAACCAGATTCTGAAAGACAGCCACCTGATCAAGGATGTCCCCGGCGAAAAGGCCAGAGAGGAGCTGTTATATTTACTCAATCTGCCCAATGCCGGCCCTGCTTTCAGGTACATGGATAAAGTAAAGCTGCTTTCCGGGCTTATACCGGAAATCGAATCAATGAAAGGTGTGGAGCAGCCCAGGGAGCATTACTGGGATGTGTTCAACCATTCCCTGGAAACAATAGGTGCAATAGAATTTTTGCTAATGGAGAATGACTGGCGATATAATATAGGTCATTTGCAGTCCCACAGCCAGTGGGCAGGCAAACTGGTTGAGCACTTTAATAAAAAAGTCAGTTCTGGCAGTACCCGTAAACAGATACTGAAACTGGCAGGGCTTCTACATGATATCGCCAAGCCGATAACGAGGAAGATTGACGAAAATGGCAGAACTCGTTTTCTAAATCATGCCGCGCTGGGAGCTGATATGGCTGTAGAAATACTTAAAAGACTGAGATTCAGCAATAAAGAACGGCTTATGGCAAAAATGCTGATTCAGCAGCACCTGCGCCCCTTCCAGTTGACACATGATAAGCTGCCGACAGGCAGAGCAGTTTACCGTTTTTTCAGGGACACCGAAGGCTATGGCATAGACATACTCTTTATTGCGCTGGCAGACTACCTGGCAGCGCGCGGCGGCAATATTGAAACACAAGACTGGGCAGGGGCAAACACAATGCTCGAGTATATCTATAACGAGCATAAGAAGCAGCAAAGGGAAAATTTAAAGCAAAAACTGATAAATGGCCATGATTTGATGGATGCTTTGGGACTGGGTGAGGGACCACTCATAGGAAAGCTGCTGCTGGAGATCGATGAGGCTCAGGCAACGGGCAAAATTAAGAACAAAATGGAAGCCATTGAATTTGTGGAAGGAAAATTAAACAGGCATTCGCGTTTGACGCGTGAACATAATTAAATTGAATAACTTAACAAGGATTCATCTCATCCTTAAGAGGAGAAGTAGATAAATTGAAAAGATCAAGTACCGCTATGCTCATCTTTATTCTAGTGCTTTTTGGTTTGTGCACATGGTTGATCCTGCCGGACACAAAGCTGCTGGGGAGGAATGAGTTTAAACTCGGCCTGGATCTCAAAGGCGGCAGCCACCTGGTTTATAAAATCGATTTGGAAAAAAAGGACCCTTCACAAAATGATGCGGATGTGGTGGAAGGGGTAAAACAAAAAATTGAACGCCGTGTTAATGCCTATGGCGTTACAGAGCCCATCGTTCAGACAATTAAAAATGAGCAGGGCACTTTCATACTGGCACAGCTCCCTGGTGTAAGCGACGTCAATGAAGCTATCAACCTGATCGGCCAGACTGCAGAGCTGGATTTTCGCGAGCAACAGCTTGATGCGGCAGGCCAGCCCGAAGTCGATGCGGAGGGCAATGCCATCTGGAACAAGGCTAAAGCCGTCAATAAAGAGGGAATTGAAGTCGAACTGACCGGCAAATATCTAAAACCCAATGCCCAGGTAGTCCTGACGCCGCAAACAAATAAGCCGGAGGTAGCCTTCGAATTCAACGAGGAGGGTGCAGTTCTCTTCGAACAGATTACACAGAGAAATCTAAATAAACGGCTGGGAATATTTGTTGATAATGAGCCTATCTCAGCGCCCACGGTGCAGGCGGTAATATCAGACAGAGGTGTAATTACAGGATTGACCATGGATGAGGGCAGGACTCTAGCCATCCAGTTGAACTCGGGTTCGCTCGATGTGCCGCTAGAGTTGGTGGAAAGGCGCGATATCGGCGCCACACTGGGCGAGGACTCGCTGAGAAAAAGCCTTATCGCAGGCCTAATAGGAACAATCCTCATAGTATTATTTATGATCAGCTACTACCGCCTTTCCGGGTTTATCGCCATCCTCGCCTTGATGGTGTATGGCGTTGTTACCCTGGCTATTTTCAAAATGATACCCGTCGTTTTAACTTTGCCAGGTATAGCTGGATTTATTGTATCGATCGGAATGGGAGTGGACGGTAACGTTCTGGTCGCAGAACGACTAAAAGAAGAACTTAGAAAACGTATCGCGCCTGAGATGACAGAACAGTCAAGAAGAGCGGGCTTACGTTCTTCTATCGAGGAAAGCTTCCGCCAGTCATGGTCTGCCATCTGGGATAGTAACGTCACGGTGTTCATTGCCTGTGCCGTCTTATACTGGCTGGGCAATACATTCGCTAACTTTATGGTAATGGGCTTTGCTACTACTTTGTTTATCGGCACATTAATCAGCATGTTTACGCAGGTCGTTGTAACCAGAACATTCTTCAGAACAGCAGTCAGGATGAATTTGACAACCAAGCCAAGCGCTTATGGAGTAATAAAATAATGATTGATTTCGTTGGTAAAAAATATTGGTTTTTTCTTGTTTCAGCAATAATTATCATACCGGGAATTATTTCACTGCTTGCCTTCGGCCTGAAAATGGGCGTCGACTTCAGCAGCGGCACCGCCCTGACGGTCCAGTTTGAAAACAGTGTTGAGCTGGCTCAGCTGCGCGGCCAGCTTGCAGACCTGGGATATCCCAAGGCAGTAGTGCAGCCTACAGGAGAAAACGAGTTTTTCATAAGGCTGGAGGAGCTCTCCTCTGAAGAAACCAATAATCTTACGCTGGGACTGGAATCCGGTTTAGACACTCAAATAACCGTCAATAGCCTTTATAGTGTTTCTCCTACTGTTGCCGTTACTACGGTAAGAAACACCGCTATTGCCATTGCTGTAGCTGCCATAGGCATACTGCTATACATAGCGTGGGCTTTCCGCAAAATGCCCAAACCGTTCAGCTGGGGCGCCTGCGCGGTGATTGCCCTCCTGCATGATCTGCTGATCGTCATCGCCATCTTCTCCATACTCGGGTGGGTGGCCAATGTGGAGATAGACGCTCTCTTCGTTACAGGTGTCCTGTCCGTTGTCGGCATCAGCGTGAATAACATCGTGGTCGTCTTTGACCGCATCAGGGAAAATGTAAAACGCGGGGCGGCAAAAGAGTTTACCAAAATCGCCAATTTCGGCATCAATGAGTCCGTCGGCCGATCATTAAATACCAGTATAGCCACACTTTTTGTTATAGTAGCCATGCTTCTGCTCGGCGGGACTACGATCTTTAACCTGGTGCTGGCGCTGCTAATCGGCATAGCAACAGGGGTATATTCCTCGCTGTGTATTGCGGGTCAATTGCTCGTGATGTGGGATACCGGTGAATTCGGCAGGTTGTTTTCCAGGAAAAAACTGGAGAATAAAACAGCCTGACAAGCCACAGCTTCCCCTTTTGACGTATAGCTCTTTTAATTGTTAGAATTAACACAGCCATCGACTTTTTGTAAGGCGGTGAGCTCTAAAAAGTGAATAGTTGAAAATCCGCTTGGATCGGTACCGACCGAGACGGTAAATAGCAATAGTAAACCTTCTCGGCATTTCCGTGAAGGTTTTTTATTTTTAGGAACGAGACAATTCGATGCTGAATATCGGTTTTATAGGCGCAGGAACCACGGGGACAGCTCTTGCATCCCGGCTGGATCAGCAGGGATTTATGGTCAGAGCTGTAGCCAGCCACAGCCTAACGTCAGCCCGCAGGCTGGCTGGCAGACTGGAAAACTGCAAAGTCTATAATACACCTCAAGAGGTGTCAGATAATGCTCATCTGGTTTTTATCACTACCCCTGACGATGTCATAGCCACCGTTGTCAACTCTGTTAAGTGGCACGAAAGACAGTATATTGTCCACTGCAGTGGCGCCCACTCGCTGGATATCATAGATGCCGCAAAGAAATACGGCGCCATCAGCGGCGCATTCCACCCGCTGCAGACCTTTGCTGATATTGAGCAGGCATTCAATAATTTGCCCGGATCTACCTTTGCCATAGAAGCAGGGGAGCCACTGCTGGCGACGCTTAAAGAGATGGCCATTGCGCTTAAATGTGACTACGTTTTACTCCAGGCCGGGGATAAAGCGCTTTACCACACAGCAGCCGTATTCTCCTGTAACTACCTCGTCACACTTGTAAAACTGGCCACGGACCTGTGGTCGGATTTCGGCGTTGATCAGGGGACGGCCATCCGCGCCATGCTGCCGCTTCTCAGGGGAACACTGCAGAATATTCAGAATATCGGCCTGCCCAACTGCCTCACAGGCCCCATCGCCAGGGGTGATCTGGGCACTATACAAAAACATATCTCGACATTGGAAAAGGAAAATCCGGATGTGCTCGGCTGCTATAAGCTGCTGGGACATCATACTATTCCCATAGCTCTGGCCAAAGGCAAAATTGATGCTGAAGGCGCCACACAGATGGAGAAAATCCTCAGTACATAGGGAGGCGAACTATGAGAACCATGCTGCGCAGCAAAATTCACCGTGCAACGGTAACGGACGTGGATGTGGCCTATGAAGGCAGTATTACTATCGATAAAACACTCATGGAGGCGGCAGACATCCTCGAGCATGAGAGGGTGGAAGTCCTCAACATTCATAACGGTGCCCGCTTCAGCACCTATGCCCTTGAGGGTAAAAGGGACTCGGGCCAGATCTGCATAAACGGCGCTGCCGCCAGGCTGGCGGCCAAAGGCGATCTTGTCATTATCCTGACCTACCACGAAGTGCCGGAGGATGAAGCACGAAACTGCACTCCCAACCTGGTTTTTGTTGATGCTAAAAATCATATAACTTCATATGCTAACAAAGGAGAGACCATGCACAGCCTGCTCTCCCAAATTGAGGGTTGACATGAGAGTTACCATCAGCGACATCAAGCAAATGAAGACTAAAAAAGAAAAGATCGTCATGATCACGGCTTATGATTTTTCCATGGCAAAGCTGGTCGACGAGTCCGGGATACCATTAATTCTGGTTGGCGACAGCCTCGGCATGGTCATGCTGGGCTATGACTCCACCATTCCCGTCACCATGGATGTCATGATACACCACACGCAGGCTGTAACCAGGGGCACAAAAAATGCCCTCGTTGTGGGGGATATGCCCTTTATGACCTATCACGCCAGCGCATCT
>CAZTHJ010000010.1:0-17069 GCA_964613565.1 uncultured Dehalococcoidales bacterium
TCAAGATCATGAACTATAATTGAATCTGTTGCCTCGTCCAGCAGTTTTGCCTTTAAGCGAAGTTCCTCCTCAATTTTCCTACGCGCGGTAATATCTATCCAGCTAGAAAGCAGACAGGCAGGGGTCCCCCACATGGCCACCGTCACCTCTGCCCAGAATCTTTCTCCATTTTTTTTTCTGAATTCTATCTCCTGCCTGGATGGTCCGCTGCCAGCTAAACAGGCCTTAAAAAACTTGATTAACGCTGCTTCAGATTCAGGCGGCCAGTAGGGATAGGGCATTTTTTTGCCCGCCAGCTCACTCGAGGTAAAACCTGTAACATCCTCCAATGCCCTATTGACATATTTAATGCTGGAATCCAGCCCGGCCACCATGATAGGGTTTGGGGCAACATCAAGCAAACTGGATGCTAATTCTTTTTGCTGCCGTAGCGCATCCTCCAGTCTTTTAACATCGGTAATATCCATGAAACTGCCCACAGCAGCCCGTTTGCCTTTGAGTTCGACGGAGGCGACCTTCTCTACAATCCAGAGCAAGTCGCCGTTCTTAGTCCGGAACCTGTACTCATAAGGTGTAGATCTCAGACCTTTTAAGCAGGCAATCGCATTGTTATGCACCTCTTCACGATCATCAGTATAGACAAAACCAAGCGATTTTTTGCCCAGCACATCCTTCTCCTCATAGCCGGACTGTTTGACAAACAGTGGGCTGACATAGGTAAATCTCCCACCCTGCACCATATACACACCCGTAGATGCACTATTAATCAAAGCACGCGTGATTTCAGAAGAGCCTAGGGGTATACTCTGTCGTTTCATATCAGGTGTTAAAACTAGTCAAGTTTTCTGCAGCATAACAGCAAACAGATGCAACACGCTATTGATCCGCAAATTTAGTTCCCTCCCGGTTACTATTATTAATATTTCTGCTTCATGCGTCAATAGCTTTTATAACTTTTTTGGTGATTTCCTTAAAATTAGTTTTGATACGCAAAAGTTTGATTATTCTTCATACGTGTGACTATAATTAGAGTTTTGGGCGAAGGCTGCAAACTATAATTCGATATTTCGGCACCTTCCTGAAAATACAGGCCGAATATTAAGATAAAAACCTTTTACTAATGAGGAGGCTCACATTAAATGAACAGCAGTTTCAACCAGTTCACGGGTTCGACCGATTACGTTATTTCCGAACCCCTTAAAAATGCGGTTAATGTTTCCATCGCTCTGGGCAAACCCCTGCTCATCAGAGGTGAACCGGGTACCGGCAAAACAAGGCTGGCGCACAGCATCGCTAAAGGGCTGGGCAAAAAGCTTACGGTCTGGAATATCAAATCCACCACCAAGGCGCAGGAAGGTCTCTATGTCTATGATACAGTTCAACGTTTAAACGACAGTCGCTTCGGCGACCGCGACGTTTCTGATATAAAGCACTATATTAAGTTGGGCAAACTGGGACAGGCCTTTACTTCCCCTGAACAGATAATCCTGCTCATCGACGAAATTGATAAAGCTGACATAGAGTTCCCCAATGACCTGCTTAATGAGCTTGATGAAATGGCTTTCTATATTCCAGAAACCGAAGAGACGATCGAGGCCATTCAAAGGCCCATCACTGTTATCACCAGCAATGCGGAAAAGGAACTGCCAGACGCTTTTCTGCGCCGCTGTATTTTCCATTTCATTGAGTTTCCCGACTTGACAATGATGGAGGAAATCATCAGAGTCCATTTTCCCCGGATAAAAGACAACCTGCTCAAGGAAACTGTAAAGGTCTTTTATAATCTGAGAAGTATCGACGGGTTCCGCAAAAAACCCTCCACCAGCGAACTGCTGGACTGGATACAGGCGCTTTCCACAGGTGGTATACCAACTGAAAAAATCAGCAAGGATCTGCCATTCATGGGAACTCTCCTGAAAAAGGAATCAGACTACGAGTACTTCATGAACCGCGTAAGATAATCGTTTAAAAGATGTTCACAAATTTTTTCTATACACTCAAGCAAAAAAAAGTGCCCGTTTCCATGACGGAATGGATGACACTCATGGAAGCACTCTCCAAAGGCTACATTTCAAACTTAGATGATTTCTATTATCTTGCCCGTGCCATCCTGGTAAAAAACGAAGCACACTTTGACCAGTATGATGCCGCCTTCCAGGAATATTTTAAGGGTATCAAGAGCCCGGTGGAATTCTCCGAGGAATTGCTGGAATGGCTCAAGGACCCTATCAACCGTGCTCTGCTCAGCGAGGAGGAACAGGCTCTGCTCAACAAAATGGATCTGGAGGAACTCATCAAGGAACTGGAGAAAAGGGTCCAGGAACAGACAGAGCAACATGACGGCGGCAGTCACTGGATCGGCAGAGGAGGGAGATCTCCCTTCGGACATTCAGGCGTGCATCCGGCAGGTATCCGCATCGGAGGACCGGGCGGAGGCGGAAGAGCTGTCCAGATTGCCCAGGAGCGAAGGTTCCGAAATTACCGTAGCGACCTGACCCTGGATATCCGGCAGATGAAAATGGTGCTGAAGGAGTTGCGGCAGCTAACACGAATCGGGGTAGAGGATGAATTGGACATTAAGGAAACTATCAAAAAAACTTCTAAAAACGCAGGCGAGCTGGAATTTATCTGGAAGCGCAGCCGTAAAAATTCTGTTAAGGTGCTGCTGCTCATGGACGTGGGCGGCTCCATGGACCCTTATATAAGGCTGTGCAGCCAGTTTTTCTCAGCTGCCAATTCCAGCTCGCATTTTAAGGATTTTCAATATTACTATTTTCATAACTGCATATATGACAGCCTCTCCCTCGATATGGAACAGAGAGATCTCATCAGCACGGAGCACCTGCTGCGCACACTTGAACAGGACTATAAACTGATACTGGTGGGGGACGCTCGTATGGCTAACTGGGAACTCACGGCACAATACGGCGCCATCTATTTTTATGAACGCAATGAGACGCCGGGCATTATCTGGCTGAAGCGCTTTTCCGAGCATTTTAAGCGCAGTATATGGCTTAACCCAACACCCCCGCGCTACTGGAATCCCCCCCCAGTCATGGCTATCGGCAGGCTCTTCCCTATGTTCGAGTTTACGATTGACGGATTACACGAAGGCGTACACAAGCTCGTCGCCAAAAGATAAATTTCCACCACAATCATGCCTATCACCCCTGGTCCATATTTGCCCGCAATACTCTTAATCCATAATTAATTGACAAATTCTTCAGATAGTAATATATTACTGCGATATGCGGAATACGGTTACCGCATGTCTTAAAATATTGATTATAGAGGAGTTATTTGACAAATGAATCTCAGCAGACCAAACTCAAATGATGCCACCAGAACAACCAACCGTTCCAAAAGTATCGTACCATCCAGCGGACTTTGCTCCCGTTGTATAGACGGCTGTACCGGCAACTGTGAAGTTTTCAAGGCTACCTTCAGGGGCCGCGAATTGATCTACCCGGGGCCTTTCGGAGACATCACAGCAGGAGGAGACAAAGATTACCCCATAGATTATTCCCATCTCAACATACAGGGCTATGCCCTGGGCGCGAGAGGGCTGCCAAAGGGAGTCAAGGCTGACCCTGATACTGCCACGTTCCCTTCAGTGAGGACAGAAACTGAATATGGCTGGGATAAAAAGGTAAAAATGAAGATGCCCGTCTTCACCGGTGCCCTCGGCTCCACTGAGATTGCACGTAAGAACTGGGACAATTTTGCCATCGGGGCTGCCATCAGCGGTATTACATTGGTCTGTGGCGAGAATGTCTGCGGCATTGACCCCCAGCTCAAGCTGAACACACATGGCAAGATTAGTTCCGCGCCGGATATGGACCGTCGTATAGAAGTCTATCGCCGCTATCACAAGGGATATGGGGAACTCCTTGTGCAGATGAATGTGGAAGATACTCGCTTGGGTGTTGCCGAATATATCATTGAGAAACACGGCATCGATACGATCGAGCTTAAGTGGGGACAGGGCGCCAAGTGCATCGGCGGTGAAATTAAGGTTAACAGTCTCGAAAGGGCACTGGAACTGCAGAAGCGCGGTTACATTGTCACCCCGGATCCGTCCAACCCGGTCAATAAGGCTTCCTTTAAAGACGGCGCTCTTAAAGAATTTGAACGCCACAGCAGGCTCGGATTCATCAGCGAGGCCGGTTTTTATGCCGAGGTTAAACGCCTGCGCAAGCTTGGTTTTAAGCGCATTACCCTTAAGACCGGCGCTTATGGCCTGCGCGAACTGGCCATGGCATTGGCCTGGGGTTCCATGGCCAAAATCGACCTGCTTACCATTGACGGTTCCTCGGGAGGCACCGGCATGAGCCCCTGGAGAATGATGGAGGAGTGGGGAATTCCCAGCCTTTACCTGCATTCCGCAGCTTATGAATTCGCACAGAAATTATCGTCAAAAGGACACAGGGTGCCGGATCTGGCGTTTGCCGGCGGTTTCAGCAGCGAGGACGGTGTATTCAAAGCACTGGCACTGGGCTCTCCTTTTGTCAGGGCAGTCTGTATGGGCCGGGCACTTATGATCCCTGGCATGGTCGGTAAGAATATCCAGAAATGGATTGGGGAGGGCAAGCTGCCCAATACTGTCAGCCAGTTTGGTTCCACACCTGAAGAAATTTTCATCAGCTATGAAGATGTCAAGAAACTCGTTGGCGCCAAGGAAATGAAGAATATACCGCTGGGAGCTATCGGTGTTTACAGCTACTGTGACAAGATCATGGTTGGCCTGCAGCAGCTTATGGCGGGGGCACGCTGCTTCAGCATTCCCGCCATCTCCCGCAAAGAGCTCATGTCTCTTACCGATGAATGCTCCAGGGTTACCGGCATACCCTATCTCATGGATGCCTACCGTGCCGAAGCCATGAAAATATTGGGTAGCCTCAAATAACCCGCATAATTTTAGATACTTCACAGCCAGGGGAGCATCGTTTTGGGCTCCCCTGCTTTTTATATGCAAACTGATATACCCTTCAAGCGGTAATCCAAAAAATTAGCCAGCACATGTTTGTTGACAGGACATATAAGATATTATGTCATGCAACCGGCAACTACTACCCCGATATCGCGCCGGCCTGCAATTCCAATATTGCACTCTGCCGTGGGCTGCATTATAATTGCCCAGTCCACAGTAACCCAGCTGGTGGAGAATAATAAGAAAGCAGCATAACTTGGCACAAAATATACTAGACCGTCCCGAACCAAGAACTTTCGCCCGCAATAAGAAATACCTGATCTATCTGGCCGCATTCCTCGGCATTGTCGCCATGATGGACTGGTACCTCAGCATGCTGGAGAGCACCATCAAGCCATATGTATTGCAGGAGTTTGGCGTCACGGCCTCTACTTTTGCCAGCTGGGAAACGGTCTACCTCATCCCCACCTTTTTCATTTTCCTACTCAATGGGCTGAGCGATATTATCGGCCGCAAGTACACCATGCTCATACTGGTACTGCTTATGGGCCTGTCCGCATTTGCCGTAACTCTTTTCTCAGCCACCTTTCACGGCTTCATGATTCTCTATTGTCTGATCAATTTTTCTGTGGTTTCCAACCTGTGGACCATTCCCATGTCGGAAGAATCACCTGCTAAATCCCGCGGCAAGATGCTTATGATAGTCTTTGCCATCAGCATGATACCGCTTTCCGCTATACTGCCGCCACTGATAATACCTGCACTAGGTTGGCGCTGGGCTTATGGCATAACCGCTGTTATAGCACTTATCGCCGTGGCCATGTGGCCATTCATGAAGGAGACCAATCGCTTTTACCAGATCAAAGAGGAAAGAAAGCTCAAACTCAAGAAAACTCATGCCTATGGTTTTGGCGTTATCAAGCGGCGCGATGTATTTTATATCTTCGTCTCCGTGGTTATCTGGGCATCCTGGCTTTTTGTTTCACGGGCACTTACCTGGGCTGGCTACTATTTTATGGAAATTCACAAATTCACCCTTACGGAATGGTCTATTTTCCTTGGAGCGGGCGGACTAACCTCCATACTGGGAGCTCTAACTGCCGGCTGGACCATTGACAAGATCGGTAGAATCAAAGCTTTTTATATTAGTTGTATTGGGTTGACCTTGAGCCTGATACTCACCGGTATGTTGCCCAGAGCACTGCTGCCCGTTGCGCCTGCGCTGGGCCTATTCTTCCTCATGTTCAACTACGCCTGGATCATCGTTTACATACCCGAGATTTTCCCCACCGAAATTCGCGGTACCTGCCTGGGCTGGACCACCACCATCTCCCGCGGCACCTTTGTGCTGGCCCCGCTGGCCATCAGCGCCCTGCTCAGGGCTTTCCCCGACATGCAGTATTTCTGGCTGGTAGCGGGACTTTTCATGCTCATCCCCTTGTTGTTCATCTTTTTCACCCGGCCGCATGAAACCATGGGCGAGGAGCTGGAAGATATTGAGGTCAAACGCTAAAACAGAAGTATAACTGTTTGTGCTGCCACCTTTTTCCCCAAGTTGATACAGACTGAAGTGTGCTCCAGTTTTTTGCCTGGCCGCCTGACATCAAGGCTGTTTGACGGATTTACGATGCGCGCCTAGAGGGATTCGAACCCACGACCCTCGGTTCCGAAGACCGATGCTCTATCCGCTGAGCTATAGGCGCATATAACTCATGCCTGCCGCATATTGCCTTTATTGGGGTGAACGGAGGGATTTGAACCCTCGATCTCCAGGGCCACAACCTGGCGCCTTAACCACTGGGCTACGCTCACCATACGTTAACAAGGTGAAATTATAACGTAATTTCCCTTTTTTATTCAATTTAATACCTGATATATAATTAAGGGTGGAGGTATAGGCTTTATTTGACATAGCAGGGCAGCAAGGTTAGAATTCCCCTACATTTGACATAGATTTTTATGTTCGTACAGAACAGCCAGACGAGCCAGGAAAAACCCGCTAAGCTCAAAAGAATATTAGTTCCGGTCAGCGGCAATGCCGCCGACGAGGATGCTATTAATCTGGCCTGTGAACTGGGAAAAAAATCAAAGGCAAGCATCTTCGTAGTCTATATTATTGAAGTGCAGCGCAGCCTGCCGCTGGATGCCATCGTGCAGTCGGACCTCAACAATGCCGAGCAGATACTGACCCGCGCTGAAAATATTGCCTCAGAAAACGATTATGAAATCAATACCGATCTGGTTCAGGCGAGGGAAGTAGGCGCTGCCGTAGTAGATGAAGCAGTACAAAAGGAAGCAGACCTGATCCTAATGGGCATCGAATACAAGAAACGTTTCGGCCAGTTCCATCTTGGAGATGCCATCCCTTATGTGCTTGAGGAGGCGCCCTGCAGTGTCCTGCTGTTGAGACGGCCTATACAGGGAAAGGTGAAGAAATGAAAGTTATGATCATGGGTTGCGGACGTGTGGGAGCGCAGCTTGCCAGCGTCCTGGATGCCGAAAAACATGATGTTATCGTGCTCGACATCAATGGGCACAGCTTCAGGCGACTGTCTTCTACTTTCGGCGGAGCTGCCCTGCTGGGAGACGGCACAGACAGCGAGGTGCTGAAGAAAGCCGATATTGAGAAATGCGATGCCTTTGTAGCAGTAACCGAAGGCGACAACCGCAACCTGATGTCAGCACAGATTGCAAAATACATCTACAATGTGCCCAGGGTCATCTGTCGTATTTACGATCCGCTGCGCAAAGATGTATATGAAGCAGTGGGACTGGAGGCAGTCAGTCCGACCACTGTCTTTGCCAACCTGCTTAAGGAAAAATTAATCGGTAAAAGCGAATAGGGGTTAGCCAGATGTATATTATAATAGTCGGCGGCGGCAGCATAGGTTATCACCTTTCACGGGAACTGCTTAAGGAAGGCCATGAAGCCCTGGTGCTGGATAAAGACCCGGCCAAGTGCGAACGTTTTGAAGATGATCTGGGCAGCGCCTGCATGCATGGTGACGGCTGCGAGGTATCTGTCCTGGCCGAGGCCGGTGTTTCACGTGCAGACGTCTTCATCGCTGTAACAAATGAAGACGAAGATAACCTGGTGGCCTGCCAGATAGCCAAGCATAAGTTTAACGTGCCCCGCACCATAGCCCGGGTTAGTAATCCCAAAAACGAAACCATTTTTAAAAAACTGGGCGTAGACTGCACTATTGCTGTTACTAATCTCATCATGAAGCATATTGAAGAGGAAATCCCCATACACCCGCTGGCACACCTGCTGACTATGATGGAGGAAGGCACGGAAATTGTAGAATTCATTGTCGGAGAGGGCTCCAAAGTCATCGGTAAAAAGTTAAAGGATCTGCAATTGCCAAAGGACTCTGTCCTGGCGCTCCTCATCAGGAACGGTCAAAAACCACAGGTGCCTAATCAGGATATGACTTTCAAAGAAAAAGACAGGATTATCGTTTTTACTACGCTTGAAAATGAGTTTGAGCTAAAGGCATTGTTCAAACCGGGCAGTGCTCGTTGACCTGTCTTATTTTTACTTGAGTAGCTCTTTTATGCCCTCGAATAATGCATCGTAGGTCTGTTGTAATGCCTCGGAAAGTACCTTGGTCTGTGATACGATAGGCATAAAATTGGTATCCCCCTGCCATCGCGGTACAACATGCGTATGTATGTGGTCATCCACACCGGCACCAGCCACCCGGCCCAGATTCATGCCCACATTGCATCCAGCCGGCTTGACTGTGTGATTAAGTATCCTCACGCTGAATCTGACCAGCTCAAAATGTTCCTTAAGTTCCTCTTCTGTAGTATCCTCCAGCTTACCAACATGGCGGTATGGCGATACCATCATGTGCGCAGGATTATATGGATAGGCATTTAAGAGAATGTAGTTCAGCTTCCCCCTGTAAAGCACATAATTAGACTCGTCTTTATCTTCCTTTGGCTTCTGACACAGGAAACACTCTGTGTGCACACCTCCCTGCCTGACAAATTCCATACGCCACGGTGCCCAGATCTGATCCATCTCTCTCTCCTAAAAACTATTGCTCACGGGGACGCTGTTCCCTATTATAGCCCATAAGACCCTATGATAAAACTATATAATTTACGCCTGCAATCAGTTGTCACCATAGATTCAGCTTGATTGCGCACCAGCACTTGATGCGACGGAGGACAAAACATGGATTAATGCGGAGGCGATTTGCGTGTATAATTGAAAGTACAAGTACAGAGGAGGAAAAGTGTGCGCATAGTACGTTTTCGGGCAGGAAGGAATACAAAATACGGCATCATGAAAGACAATAAAATATACGGTTATAAAGGCCAGCCCTTTGGCAGGCTTAAGTGCCCGCCTGATTCCTTTAAAGCGGACGGCACGGAATACAGGCTGGACCAGATCAAATTACTGGCACCATGCACCCCCAGCAAGATAGTTTGCCTGGGAGTCAACTACCACAGCCACGCACAGGAATTTTCCCACCCTGTGCCTTCAACTCCGCTGATTTTTTTGAAACCCTCAACGGCAGTGATCGGGCCGGAGGATAAGATCGTCCTGCCCAATAGCGGACGCATCGACTATGAATGCGAACTGGCAATCGTCATCGGCAAACTGATAAAAGATGCTCCTCTTGCGGTGGCGGCTGATTATATCCTGGGCTATACCTGCTTTAATGATGTCTCCGACCGTACCGCACAGAAACAGGACGAGCAGTGGACACGCGCCAAGGGCTATGATACCTTTGCCCCCATGGGCCCCTGGATCGAAACAGAGCTATGTCCGGATGATCTTCTAATCGAAACTTGTTTGAACGGCGTCTGCAAACAGTCCTCGCGCACAAGCCATCTTATCTTCGGCGTCCCCTACCTTGTTAGCTTTATCTCCAGCGTGATGACGCTGCTGCCCGGTGATGTTATCGCCACCGGCACACCGTCAGGCGTGGGGCCTATGCATGCCGGAGATATGGTGGAAATAAAAATAGAGGGCGTCGGCACCCTGACAAACCGTGCGGTTAATAAGAGATAGTGCCGCAGCAAGCTGACTATGGTATATGAGCATATGAGAAGGAGCAAAATATCTAAATTGTCCCTGGCAGTTAAAACTATTTTCGTGCTATGTGACTTGATTATAGCTGAAAGCGGCGGCTGTACATAAAAAACCAGCAGACAAAAATGCCCCCGATTTTAACATCACCTCCCTAACGGCGGACAAGGTGATACAGATTGCCCGTGAATACAGCCCTGACTGCAGCAGGCCGATAGAGGTTACAGAATCCGTCCGGCTGATGCAGGAATCCCCCTCTGTATGAGGAAGCAGAACCAATCTTCAGTGCGGAGTTGACATCCAAAGGTATCTGGCGTACTACCAAGCGCTGCCTGGTTAATACGGCCCTAGACCACATATGGTACTTTTACGAAAATTCTGGCACACTTTTAAGCGGCGCAGAGCAATAGCTATTTGCCCTGACCTGTTTTCTACTTATTGACATTGTTACCCAAGATTGCTATCTTTGAGATAAATAATATGGCCAATATGGAACTGGATATCATCGTCAGGGGGCGTATTTCAGGCGGCGCCAAAGGCGAGATTGTCAACACCCTGAAAGATTGTTTTCGACATTTCGGTTCGAAAGTCCCTTATAAAGTGGAGGTGCTGATCACAGATTCTGAGGCCATCATGCTGGACTATATGCGCCAGGAAAAATTTAAAATGGGCATTATAGAGGACAAGCATGATGACAACATCTGCCTCTACGATATCTGGAAGGGCTATCCCCGCATCACCATCTCGGTAGAAAAGCTGGAAAGATACAGCAAAGGCGCACGGCCGGGATTGATCCGCCATCAATCAGCTCATAGCGTTCTGCACGGTTCCATGGCATACCGCATCTTCAAAATCCCCGAGGACTGCCAGCAGATCGCCACGATTAAGAGCATTCAACCGGGTACATTGGAACAGGTGCTGCAGAAGCTATCACTGGCTGTTAAAGATTGCGAGGCCAGCAAACTTCTTGTACAGCATGAATACATCAACTGCCAATTAGCCTTTGCGCTGGAATGGATTCAGCCGCAAATGCCCAATGTAGTGGGGTCAAAGACGGGCAGGATAGACCGCCAGCAGAAATTCATCTCGCAAATCGAAATGCTTCAGCCCATTCTATACTCACTGCCTCTAATAGCCGCACCACAATCCAGGAAAATTTCACTGGACAAGCAGGTGCTGCTCGGCCGCAGAATTGAGGAACTGCTGCACATACAGGCTCCAAACGAGCAGAGCAGGATACTGCAGGTAGCGAATTCCATCTCCGATAGTATTACCGAGGATACCCATCATAATATGGACTTGGCGCTACATCAGGTAATGAGCCTGGCCTGAGCCTGCATGTTTCTTATCGGCTCAACGATCCCTTAATAGTTTTGGCTTTTACGCTCTTTATCCCGTATAATTCAATTAGCTTTGAATCAGGATGAATAAATTGAACATGAATCATATACCGGTAAAAGTCAACGATCGAATATATTGCTATATCTGGCAGGGCATGGGCAACAACTGCAATACCGTCTTCTTCCCCAATATTCTGGAGGGCGCTAAACCACACCTGTTGATTGATCCGGGCCATACATATAACGAATACAAAGTGGATTGTATGGCAAGCCTGGCCGGGGCTATGCAACAGAATGGCTTCGAGCTTGACGATGTCGGCATGATCATCAATACCCATTGCCATGCCGACCATTGCGAGGCCTGTGAGCCGCTCTCAAGGAATAATTCGCTGACTATCGCTTTATCCGAAGAGGAGGAAAAGTTCCGCCACGCGGGCAACAGACAGTTAAATAGCATGTTCGGCATCCGTTCACCTGAATTTAAAACATCTCTCTTTCTCCAGGAAGGAACTTATGCACCTGGTAAAGAGGAGCTAAAATTTGAGATTTTTATCTCTCCAGGACATTCACCTGGCTCGGTATGCCTGTATGTGCCTGATGACAAAGTTCTGCTTACCGGCGATGTCATGTTCTACGGCAGCATCGGCAGGACAGATTTTCCCGGCGGCAACAGCGCCCAGCTCAAACAGAGCATTGAAAGGCTCTCTGAACTGGATATCGAATGTATCATACCGGGGCACAGCACAGAGTATGGCAACATCATCACAGGCAAGACCAATATCAGCAAAAACTTCAGGGCAGCCAGAATGTATTTTTAAGCAGGGATGACCATGGAAATAGACGAGAAAATCCAGTATGCCATAGAAAACACAAGGGTAATCAAGCCCCCCAGGCAGAGCCTTTCTACCTTTGGCTCTACCAATATTTATTATTACTTGATCACACAGTTGATGGAGACAGCCAATGTTGTACGGGAAGGCAGGGTGATTGCGGCCAAACCCAAGATCGTCACTCCCGCCTACCTGATTAATCTGGATGGCTTCGGCGGAGGCGCCAGACGCTATATTGAGATGATGGCGGAGAAAAACCCCTCGGAACCCGGCATTTTCTATTCGTATAAAAATGAGCCCGGCGATATGAATATAGTCTCGGAGCCGGCAGAACAGATACTGGAGAAAATTGAGCAAAGGATAGCAAGCCACGGTGACCCTCTCACCGCCATTATCAAGGGTGTCGAGGAAATGTGGGATGTCTCCCTGCTCAAATTTACCTTTGAACTAACACAGAGTTCTGTTTATAACAATGTCTATGAAATGCAAAGAAGCGGCCTCTTTCGCATGGACAACCGCGGCCTGCCTGAAGACGCCCGCCAGTATATAGAAGAGCTTTTCGAGAAAACAACAGGGGATACATCCTATGCTTCGATGCTCGTCAAAGAACTCAAGCGCTGGGGTGTTTTTGCAGACTACCAGGACCGTTTCTTCAGGCTATTTAGAAAATAAATTTAATTATCCCGTATTATAGCTATAAGCAGCATTTTTACGTTCATTATTTAAACTTTTTTAGCACATCATCGTTTCCGCTCGTCCCATTAAATGAAACAATAATCTATTGACAAACGCTATTTACATGATAATATAGTACGTTAGTACTGGTAGATTAGTACCAGGGTTGGCTGTAATTACAGATGAATAAGAGGCGGTCAAATATACAGATTATCCGCGACATGTTAAAGGTCGGGGAAAACGGTGCTGGCAAAACCGAGATAATGTACAGCGTCAACATGAGCTACAGCCAGATCCAGAAATATCTTGGTTTTCTGATTGCGCACGGATTTATTGACCGGGTGCACGTGGGCAACCCATCTGTTACCTACCGCGTTACAGGCAAAGGTTTGAGCCTGTTAAGAAGTATAGATACGGTCCTCGAAGTACTCGATTTAGAGGATGCCTCTAAGTTATAAATATGGGTCGAAAAGACAAAGGAAGGAGTTTGCCGATGCCGGAAAAGGAAAAAAGAATGCTGATCGTTGATGCCGACCTGGTGAGGAAGATTGAGGAAAACCGCGGTGATATGAACATCTCGGAATTCGTCAATTTCCTTATCGAAAACCAATTCAAGCGCACGGTTTCCGGGCCAACCAACAACCATGTTACCAAGGAAGAGTTCCGTCAATTTGAGCAGGGCATCCGAGAACTTCTCCGCAACTTTTTGGAATTTTTCCTAAGTTACGGACTGGAACTTGGCAAACAGAACCCGGAAAAAGAACTGGACAAACTCACTCAAAAACTTCAGGCACTCGGATTCCATTCTAATTCCGATTAATCAGGGAGACCGCCAGGTTGCTGCAACGGTCTCTCCCTCTTTCACCCTCAAATAGAACTATCTTCTAGAACATAATCACTTCCCAATCCTTCCCAATCGTGTCATAGTGTATTCAGTCCTGTTTACGGGAGGTGATTTATGTCCAAAATAAAGGAACTTCTCAGGCAAGAGAAATACGATGAGCTCTGGCAATTATGCTGCGGCTATCTTGACCTGAGCATGGATGGCTTCATGGCCATCCAGAAGCAGCTTCTGCTGGAACAATTACAGTTGTTAAAGAGAAGCGCACTGGGCAGGAAGGTCATGCGCGGAGCTATGCCCGAGACCATCGAAGAATTCAGACAGCAGGTCCCTTTAACCCGCTATATCGACTATTGTCCAGAGCTACTGGAAAAGCGCGAGGACTGCCTGCCGGTCAAGCCCATCAGATGGGCACATACCTCGGGCAAATCCGGCGAGTTTCCCTTTAAATGGGTACCGATCACGCCCCGCACAATGGATGAAATGGCCATACTTATGTATGCGGCCAACATATTAGCTACCTGCCGCAGGAAAGGTGACGCAACTGCAAGACCTACAAAATTTCTATATGCCACCGCCCCTGCTCCATATACCAGCGGTATTTTTGGCTATAAATGCGAAGAGGATTTTGGCTGGCGTTATTTTCCATCGCCAAGCCAATCCGAGCAAATGTCATTTATAGAGAGATTGGACAAGGGATTCTGGATGGCCATGAATGAAGGTATAGACGGGATTTATGGCTTTACGTCTGTGCTGGTAGCAATCGGCGAAAAGTTCAAGAGCGGAGCGCGTAGCATGAAGCTTTCACAGCTGGCGCAGCACCCCAGAGCATTGTTGCGTCTCAGCAAAGGCATGGTTAAGAGTAAGTTGGCAGGACGGGTCATGCTGCCCAAAGACCTTTGGAATATCAAGGGGATGGCATGCGGTGGTACTGACAGCTTTGTTTTTCGTGACAAAATCAAGGAGATGTGGGGCGTAATACCATTGGACATCTACGCTGGGACAGAGGGCCTGATAGTTTCCATGCAGACTTGGGATTTCGATGCCATGACATTTGTGCCCAGTCTTAACTTCCTGGAATTTATCCCTGAATCAGAATACTTTAAATGGAAAGAGAATAACTCGTATCAACCAAAAACCATTTTGCTGGATGAGGTCAAAGCAGGTGAAATCTATGAAATAGTGATCACTAATTTCCACGGTGGGCCCATAGTCAGATACAGGCCTGGCGACATGGTAAAAATCACAGCACTCAGAAATGAGAAACTTGGTATTAACATACCCCAGATGGTTTTTGAGAGGCGCGCAGATGACCTCATAGACCTGGGCTTGATGCGCCTGACCGAAAAGGTTATCTGGAAGGCATTGGAAAATACATCAATACCCTATGCTGACTGGACCGCCCGCAAAGAGATCATCAACGGAGATCCCAAGCTCCACTTATACGTGGAACTAAAAAATAATTATGCAGCAAGCAATAATGGGATAGCTAAGGCCGTTTATGAAGAAATGAAAAAAATCAACGATGGCTTTATCCACAACGATTTGCCCAGCATCGAAAAAATAACCGAATTCAGGCCTATTATTGTTACACAACTACCGCCAGGTTCTTTTAAAAATTATGCCATAAAAAGGCAGACCGAAGGTGCAGATCTTGCACAGTTGAAACCACCGCGTATTAATCCAAATGATGATGTGCTCACTCTTCTGGGAGGCAAAGCTATAACCAAACCCGAACTGGAAGTAATATACGAGAGCGGTTCGAGGGTCGCCGCAAGACAGTAATACATTTATGAGGAGACCAGCATGTCCCAAATAGAAGAATTATTAAAACACCAGAAATATGACCAGTTGTGGCAGCTATGCTGCGGTTTCCTGGATCTAAATGTCGAAGGCTTCATGAGGATACAGAAACAGCTCATGCTGGAGCAGCTCGATTTGCTCAAGAGAAGTCAGCTCAGCAGAAAAGTGATGCGAGGTGCCCTCCCCTCCACCATCGATGAATTCCGTAAGCAGGTACCAATTACAACCTATGCCGATTACTGCCCTGAACTCCTGAAAAAAAATGAGAGCGTTTTGCCGGCCAAGCCGCTGCGCTGGATACAGACTTCCGGCAGATCGGGAGAATACCCCTGTAAATGGGTGCCAGTTACCGATACTTTCTGGCAGGAGGCGGGGCTCAATTTTTGTGCCATTGCCATCCTTGGCTCATGCAAACATAAATATGATATAGCCTTTAAGAAAGGCCTCAAACTTTTACATGCTGCATCACAATCACCGTGCCTCACCGGTGCTGTGGCACACAAGCTGGAGGAGGACCTGGGATTTTCCTTTTTACCGCCTCTTAATGAATCTGAGCAAAGTTCCTTTGATGAAAGGGTAGCCAGGGGATTCAAAATGGCTCTCTCTGAAGGTATCGATGGATTTTTTGGGCTTGCAGGTATACTGGTAGCCATAGGAGAGAAAATCAGCCGTGGATCTGGCAACACCAGGGCTTCCGCACTATTGCGAGATCCCAAAACCCTGATGAGATTAATGAAAGGTAAAATTAAAAGCAAGCTGGCAGGTCGCAGGATGCTGCCCAAAGACCTCTGGTCGCTAAAAGTCATCGCTTCCATGGGCACCGACAGCGTAATTTATAAGGATAAAATCAGGGAGCTCTGGGGCAGGGCTCCTCTGGATGTCTATGGAAATACAGAAACGACGATTATAGCCACTCAGACCTGGGACTATAACCACATGGTGTTTTTCCCCAATCTCAATTTTCTTGAATTTATGCCTGAGGAAGAACATTTTAAGTGGCAACAGGACAAGCAGTACACGCCTAAAACAGTGCTTCTGGATGAGGTTAAGGCCGGTGAAAACTACGAACTTGTGATAACAAACCTGCACGGCGGTACATTGGTGCGCTACCGGCTGGGAGATATGGTTAAAATCACCGCGCTGGAAAATAAACAGCTGGGTATCAAGCTGCCCCAGATGATCTTTGAAAGGCGTGCCGATGATCTTATAGATCTGGGATTCATGCGGCTCACAGAAAGGGTTATCTGGCAGGCACTGGAAAACAGCGGTATACCCTATGCAGGATGGACCGCCAGAAAAGAGATTTCAGGTGATAAATCCAAGCTGCGCCTGTTCATCGAACTGCGCAAGGACAATGGCTTTAAGGAAAATGATATCGCGGCCGCTGTTTATCAACAAATTAAAAGCATAGACGACGGGCTGTACGTTTACAGGGAGCTGGGAAGCTTCGAGAATCTGATTGATTTCAAACCCATTGAGGTAACATTGCTGCCTGCGGGTGTTTTCAACAACTACAAGGTAAGACGCCAGGCCGAAGGCGGTTCGCTGGCTCACCTCAGACCGCCACATATCAACCCGCCTGATACCATACTTTCACAGCTTG
>CAZTHJ010000011.1:0-16511 GCA_964613565.1 uncultured Dehalococcoidales bacterium
GCCAGCAGGCCGATGAGAAACACCGCAGCAAATATGGTTAACCCGGTCATTAAGCCGGATGCTGCCACGATAGTAATAGCGCTTACAGTTACAGTTGATACCATTTTTATCCTAATATATATTGATACTTTGATTGATTGTATAGCTAATTAATACTTATAGTCAAGCTGCCTAAAAGTTACCAATCTTACCCTATCCCGACCATTCTATATCCTGGCTAACAATTTTTTGTGTAATTTATATGACAATTCCGTCCGTGACAACTCTTGAATTGCCCTCATGTCTGCTAAAAACAGGTATAATAGCTCCGGGTGTAATTAGACAAATGGCTGATCTTCATCAAAAAGCCGTCTTCCATGAACAGAATCGCGAGGAGAATCCAGGGCTGAGATTGATGCAGCGTGTGCTCAAGGCCAGGGCTAAAGGTGTTTTTAACAGCCCGCACTTCTGGATACTGGTGTGCAGCACTCTGCTTCTGGCTTATATTTACTACGGTATTCTCACGTTATACCATGACATTTACGTTGTGCTTTTCTTCTTCCCCATGGTATATGCCGCCGTTACTTACAGGCTGCGTGGCGTGCTCATCTGCGGCTTTATAGATTTCCTCATCGTGGCCCCGGACGCTATTTTCCTTTCACACGATATCTACGCCCTTTTCCGCACCATGCTCTACGGCACCTTTGCCTTTATCATCAGCAGCCTGGGCGCCACGCTGCTGAATTACCTGGAGATGCAAATCGAAGCTTACAGTGAAATCCAGTCGCTGAATAAGGACCTGCAGAGCTATACCGAGAGGTTGGAGAACACACAGAGGCACCTCATCCATGCTGAAAAGCTCAAGGCCATCGGCCAGATTGCGGCCTCCATTGCGCACGAGGTAAATAACCCCCTGGCCGGCATATTGGTTTATACCAAGCTTATCAGCAAAAAGCTGCAGAAGGGTACGCTGGACAGGGACGAAGCTATTGCCCAGCTGGAGAAGATAGATCAGGCCACAACCTATAGCTCCCGCATTATCAGAAGCCTGCTCGATTTTTCACGGCGTGCTGAGCCTGAATTCAAGGCTGTCACCGTTTCCAAGGTTATCGAACAGGCCCTTATGCTGGTGGGACACCTTGCGGTGAGAAAGAAAATTGAGGACATACGTGAAGAACCGTCTGACCTGCCGCAGGTCAAGGCGGATTTCGGCCAGCTTCAGCAGGTTATCATCAACCTCATCACCAATGCCATACAGGCCATGGACATGGGCGGCAGGCTTACCATCCGTACAGAGCAGAATGAAGATAACTGGGTTAAGATCATGGTCATTGATAACGGCACAGGTATCGCCCCCGAAAACATGGCCAAGCTGTTTACCCCCTTTTACAGCACCAAGGCGGATGTCAAGGGTGTAGGGCTGGGGCTTTGGATCTCCTACCGCATCATTGAGAACCATGGCGGCAAGATAATAGTTGACAGCCAGCCGGGCCGGGGCAGCACCTTCAGCATCTACCTGCCGCCGTTCAAAGAAGAAGTTATTTCGGATACTTGCTAAATTCTATACGGGATGCCATCAGGGTTATCTCACGTTAAAGCCCACTTAAAGCAAGAGAGAGCCATTAAATGAACATATGTAACGGCGGGGTTGAAACCCCGCGCCGCAGGGCAGGTCTAAAGACCTGCCCTTACAGAGTAAAGTGCCACGGGCATAGCCCGTAGAACTCTGCCCTTCGGGTTAGTAGAAGGTACGCCTATCTATTTCAGATTCAGCTTTACCATATGCGTGGAACATGAGATGCAAGGGTCATAAGCCCTCACCAGCATCTCCAGCGTAAACTGGATATCCTTCTCTGATTTATTATCCTTGAGCATGGCAGGCACCAGCTTTTCCATGTCCTTCTGTATATTGTTATGGTTCTGGTTGGTGGGAATGATGCAGTTGGCCTTGACACAGATGCCATTCTCATCAAAGGTATAGTCATGGAAGAGTATGCCGCGCGGCGCTTCCACCGCACCCACACCCCTGCCCGCTTTCACCTTTACCCTGGGCTCCTCCTCCTTGATGCCCCTGGTCAGCAGCTTGTCAATAATTATTATGCTGTCCTCCAGCGCATGCGCCGTTTCCACCACCTGGGCAATGGTGATGGCAAAGGGATTATGAGTTGGCGCATTCAGCCCTAGCTCCCTGGCAGCTGTTCTCGCCAGCGGATGCAATTGCTTATAATTATGGTTAAAACGGGCCAGCGCACCTACCATATAGGAATCGCGTTTATGCTTGGTCCATTTGGCCGTCGACTGCGGCACGCAGAACTCATTGGTCACTTCCATATATTTCTCCAGGGGGAACAGCCCTGCATCTGATGACGCAATCTCTCCGCTGATCCAGGCATATTCGCGGCGGTCCTTAAGTGCAATATATTCCGTTTCCCTTTCAAAGGCCGGTACCTTGGGTATCAGGGAGCCAAAGAGGTCTACTATCGTCCTTGTGTCCTTGATGGCCGCTTTTAAACGCTTTTTGATATCTCTTAGTTCTGCAGGCTGGGGGAATTTTGCAAAGCCGCCCACCACACAGGAGAGCGGGTGCGTTTTCCTCCCGGCCAGGATTTCAGCCAGGTTATAGGCCAGGCGCTTGAAATTGACCGCCATCACCACGATATCTTTGTGCGTCGCCACCAGCGGGAACACGCTGTCAACACCGAGGAAATCCGGCGCCGCCAGGAACAGCGTATGCAGCACGTGGCTTTCCAGTACCTCCGCATTGTAGAGCAGCCGGCGCATCAGGGCCGTCTGCTCCGATATCCTCACACCCATGGCAGCCTCCACTGCCTGTATCGAGCCAGTGGTATGGGCTATGGAGCAGATGCCGCAGATCCTGGAGGCAATATAGGGCACATCCGGATAATATCTGCCCAGCAGCATGGCCTCAAATAAACGCGGAGATTCAGGCACCTGCCATTGTATGTCCTCCACCTTGCCGTCCCTGGCATTGACTACAATGTTGCCATGCCCTTCAACACGTGTTATCTGTTTCACATTTATTTTGACTTCTTTCACTTGGCCACCTCCGAATAGGTGTTGTAAATATTGAACTTCTCGATGATCTGCTGCGGTGTCAGCCCGTATTTTTTGAGTATGTCTTTCTCAGAATCCGTATTGGGATCATCCACCAGCCCGCGGCAGCCCCAGCAGTGCCTGCCAGCGGTAATGCAGATAGCATCACAGCCGGCATGTGTCACCGGCCCCATACAGGTCATGCCCCTCTCAAAGACACAGATATTTCCGGCAATCTTGCAGCCCACACATACAGGATAATTGGGGATCTCCGGCTTTTTGCCCATAAGCAGGGCTCTGAGCACCTTGTACAGCTCCGCCGGCTGCGGCGGGCAGCCCCGCACATAATAGTCCACCTTGACCACGGCATTGACCGGCCTGGCCGGTATGGTGTTATAGTATTTGGCAGCATCCCCATAAACAATCTTCATAGCTTCATCCATGGGCAGATGGTTTTTCAGCGCATTAACGCCGCCGATACAGGCGCAGGCGCCCAGCGCAATCAGGATCTTGGCCCTCTCGCGTATCTTTTTGATGCGTTCAATCTCCCCCTCCGTGGTAACGCTACCCTCGATCAGCGCGATATCATAATTGTCCTCCCTGATCGTCTTGACCTCGCGGAAATTGACAATCTCCACGGCCGCCAGCAGGTCGAGTAATTCTCCCGGGCTGACATTGAGCGCATCCAGTTGGCAGCCCTCGCAGCTGGTGAAATCAAAAAATGCCACTTTTGGTTTCATTAGATTGCCTCCCTCAGGTTTCTCAGTTGGGCCAGGCTGAACACGGGGCCCTCCTGGCAGACATAGACGCCGTTGATCTGGCAGCGGCCGCACTTGCCCACACCGCAGCTCATCCTGCGCTCCAGCGACATGATGATGTCTTCATCCTCGAGCCCCCGCTTCTTCAACTCAACAATGACAAAACGGTACATGATGGGGGGACCCACCACAACCACCACCGTACTCTTGGGATCAATCTCAACCTTGGGTATCAGGGTTGTGATCACACCCACATTGCCCTTCCAGTGAGGGTCACCTATATCTACAGTCTCAAACAGCTCCGTATCCTGGCTCCTGCCCCAGGAGGCAATCTCATCAGGGAAGAGGCGGTCTGCCGAAGTCCTGGTGCCAATAATGATATTAATCTTGCCAAAGGATGCCCTGGTATCCAGCACGTATTGTATCAATGAACGCAGCGGGAAAAGGCCGATGCCTCCGGCAATAAACAAGATGTCTTTGCCCTCCATATGTTTAATGGGGAAACCGTTGCCGAAAGGCCCGCGTATGCCAACAATAGCCCCCTTGTGCAGCTTGTGCATGGCATTGGTCACCGTGCCCACATTCCTTACGCCCATCTGAAAGATATTTCCGCGGGTAGGGGATGTTGAAATAGAAATGGGCGCTTCGCCGATACCTGCAATCGATACCTGGGCGAACTGGCCGGGACGGTGCCCCAGTTCCTTGCCATCCTTGAATCTGAACTTGAATGCCTTCTCCGTCAGTGTAAGGTCCAGTACCTCAATTAGTTCAGCCGCATCCGGTACATACAAATCCTTCCTGTCCCCTGTATCCTTGAAAATGCGCAGTGCTTCCTGCTTGGCTCTTACGGATTCATAAATTGAATTGAAGGCCTCCAGGGGTGAGGCAATTTCAGCCAGACAGGCATTGCTGCACCTGCCACAGCCTACACAGCCCACCATACCGAATTTCTCCAGTATATATTTTCCTTTTCGATAGATGCGGTGACGGAACCTGCTGGCCTTATCATGACGAAAATTCTCGCCTGTGGCTACCTTGGCAAAATCTACCAGCACACAGCCGTCCCAGGTGCGGTAACGCTCACCATCCACCAGATTCATCTCTGTTTCATCTTTGACGTCAAAACAGTAACAGGTGGGACACACCATCACGCAGGAACCGCAATTGAGACAGGTACTGCTCCTGGACTCCCAGTAAGGGTCGTCATAGCTCTCCTCAAGGATTTTGGGCAGCCTCTCCCTCGGCACATCCAGCTCCAGCTTATACTTGGCCACGGCTCTGTCCCTGGCTTCTTTCTGACGGCCAATCTCCGCCTTGATGGGCTCTCTGACCTCTGCATTCCTTGCCAGCAGGTCGGACCCTTTTCTTGTACCAATGGTGACTACGTAGCCTGTTCCCACATCCGTAAGGAAAAGATCAAATCCGCTATCGGTCACATTCGTGCCCATGGCATGGGCAAAGGACCTGGGAGAGGGATTCAGACAGTCCACGCCGATGATGATGGTATTATTGCGGCGCGCATCATAATTGGGATCGAGGTTAGAAGCAATATAAACCTCGTCCAGCAGTTCAATAGCCTTGATGTCATAAGGGTGTATGCCCACGATGACCCTGGGGTTGGCATTGACCACCGACTGGGCGCTTTCCGCACTGCCCACCTTGAATTTGAGCAGGACCTCCTTGGGCGGCAGAAAGAACTTGGTGGGGGCATTTACCGTGACATCATAGTCCATCACCAGTTCCTTAGGATTGTCTATGATGCTGTAAATGTACTTACCATACTTGCTTTTAACGCCTACAATCTCCATCTTGCGCGAGACTTTCTCCACAAAGGCCTTGAACTTGGACTTGGAGATGAATACGGTTTTCTTCAGCTTCATCGGCTTGGCCGCGGCTTTCTTGACCTTGGGTCTGGCCGCAGACACGGTGGCCTCAGGGGAAATCCCTCCCAGCGTTTCATGGATGAGCCTCTCCAGATCATCCGGAACCAGAGGCTTGATAATGTAGTCAATAGCACCCAGACTTTTGGCCTCAGCAGTGGTCTCCTCGGACGGGTAGGCTGTGATAATGATGGATTTGATCCACGGCCGCTGTGCCTTTACCTTTTTCAGCACAGCCAGACCTGACTGCCCCGGGAGCCGGATATCCAGCACCATCACGCTGAAGTCCTTTTCCTCTATCAGGCGCAGGGCTTCTTCCCCATCCTGGGCAGTGCGTACATCGTAGCCGGCATCTTCCAGCCAGTCGCGTATGGACTCGCGCACGATGGGCTCGTCATCTACTATCAAAACAGGGTGTTTCGGCATTTCTTTTCAGCCTCCTCCTTGCTTATTGCTCACATGCTCGAAAGCGTTTCACGTATTAGTTTTTCCAGGTCATCCGGATTCACCGGCTTAATTAAATAATCAACAGCACCATATTTCCTGGCTTCACGCGAAAGCTCTTCAGAAGGATATGCTGTAATTACAATCGATTTAATCTGCGGTTTGGTGGCTTTAATATCTCCCAGGACGCTGATGCCGGTCCTGCCTGGCAGGCGCACATCCATCACCACCACACCATAATCCTGGCTCTCCATCATCCTCAGCGCCTCTTCCCCACTTTCAGCCGTTTCCACCGTATAGCCAGCGTCCTGCAGCCAGTCCCTGATAGATTCTCTGACAATAGGCTCATCATCCACAATCAGGATCGGTTTATTTACCATATATCACCCTCAGCTCTTAATTTTGTATAAAATAATAGCTGCAAATAATGAACACCTTCCTGTATCAGAATGTTATTCAATGAGCAACCCACTCAATAAAAACAGTGATACTAAGAATATCATAATTACAGGGCGATTGTCATGAGTACAAACTCCTATTTAGCAATTATTATGCTGAAATAACGTTTTTCAGGCTAGTTATTGCACGCCCGAGTTTGCTCACTATTATGATTATCTTTATACTTAAATCTATAATCCCATGGCGCCAAAAAAAGAATCCTGGTTGTTGAAGACGATATAACGCTGCTGGAAGTCCTGTGTTACAATCTGGCGAAGGAGGGCTATGAAGCTATCAGGGCATCAGACGGCGCTGAAGCACTGGAACTGGCCAGATCAGGAAGAAACAGCCTCCTTACAGATTTCGCAGGCAGGCATCATGGTTATCCAGGTTTCTCACCATCAGCAAGTTCCCTCTACGCTCGAAGGTAAAACGGTATTTACGGTCAACATAGGCTTCAAAAACTCCTAGCGCTCCCTGTACAGGGTGACTGTGCAATCCGGGATGACGGAAATCCTCATCCAGTAGCAGCAGCGCTTTATCCACTTTTTCCTGGGTCACCTGCGGCATTTTCCGGTATTGCTGGGTAAAACGCTGTGTCAGTTCTAATGGCAAAGCTTCATCCGTTAGGTTTTTTGCCGCCGTGGAGAAATTTTATCGCCTCAGTCGCATTTTTAAATTTGCGCGTTCTTCTGTGGCTGATATCGGCCTCTGCCTCCCTCTCGCCGCGCTGCCATCGCTCTGTCCAAAACCAGGCCTGCTCCCCATCCACCAGCTTCTTAACCCGCATCACGATCTGACCTTGGCTAGCCCGCATCTCCAGCAGGTCGCCCTCCTCTATTCTCAAAGCCTCCCTTACAGACTGCGGCAGTGTAATCTGCGACTTGCCTCTTACCTTGACCAGTTCAGAAATATAATTTTCCTCTTTTCTTACTTTCATATTTTATGATACTCTTTCTTTGATCATTATCATACATCTTTACCTGCCGCCCTGCAAGTGGCCTATCTACCTTCAGGTTTGTGCACTTATCGCTTCTCTAAGGGGAAATAATTGTGTAATATATGCCTTATGAGCACCATGCAGCTTGCCGTCATCAGTGTCCGCGGCGTGGTACAGGGTGTGGGCTTCCGCCCCTACATCTATAGTCTGGCAAATCAATACGGGCTTAAGGGCTGGGTGAGCAATACCTCTGAGGGAGTAAAGATCCAGGTCGAGGGCAGCCCGCATGCCATTGATCCTTTTTGCCATGATCTGCCCATTAAAGCTCCGCCTGCCGCCCACATCGAGTCAATTTCCATCACCTATCAGCAGCCCCGGGGCTATAACACCTTCGAAATACGCAGCAGCATCACCAGCGCCGAGGGCTATGGCCTGGTCTCACCCGACCTGGCCACCTGTGCACGTTGCAAAGCGGAGATATTTGATCAGTCCGACCGTCGCTACGGCTATGCCTTTACCAACTGTACCGACTGCGGCCCACGCTTCACCATCATCAGCAATATGCCGTATGACCGCCACAATACTACCATGCGCAGCTTCAAAATGTGCCACCAATGCCAGGCTGAATATGACGATGCCCTGCAGCGCCGCTTCCATGCCCAGCCTAATGCCTGTCCCCTCTGCGGTCCCAGGCTGGAATTATGCCATACCAATGGTGAGAAAATGCAAACACAGGATGTTATCTGGTCCGCCGCCACGCTGCTCCGCGAGGGTAAAATTCTGGCTGTAAAGGGCCTGGGCGGTTTCCTGCTTGCCTGTGACGCCACAAATGAAGCAGCGGTAGCACTGCTGCGCAGCCGCAAGCGGCGTCCCGCCAAGCCGCTGGCCGTAATGGTAAGGGGGTTGGAGGAGGCGCGCATGCATTGCCGTACCTCTGAGCAGGAGGCATCCCTGCTCTCTTCACCCGTCGCCCCCATCGTGCTTTTGCCCTGGCTGGAATCTTCAAATATCTGCCGCTCCGTGGCCCCGAACCTGCTTTACCTTGGGATAATGCTGCCCTATACACCCCTGCACCATCTACTGCTGCAGGCTGCCGCACTGCCGCTTGTCATGACCAGCGGTAACCTCAGCGAAGAGCCCATCGCAGCACAAAATGATGAAGCTCTGCGGCGGCTGGGAGATATCGCAGACTATTTTCTGCTGCACAACCGCGATATTGCTGCGCGCTATGATGACAGCGTGGCTTTTGTCCTGGACGGAAATACACAAATAGTACGCCGCGCCCGGGGCTTTGCACCATTTCCCCTGCGCCTCGATTTGCCGGGCAAAGCAGTGCTTGCGCTTGGCGCAGACGAAAAGAATACATTCTGTCTGGCAAGGAAACAGCATGCTTTTGTCTCCCAGCATATTGGAGACATGGACAGCGCCGAAACACAGGAGCATCTGCGAAATACGCTGCATGATTATAAGCATATTTTCAGGATAGAGCCCCAGCTCATCGCTCACGACCTTCACCCGGATTATCGCTCCACTGCGCTTGCTCTGGAGCTGGCTGCCAGCGGCGGACTGCCCACCCTGGCTGTGCAGCATCACCATGCCCATATCGCCTCCTGTATGGCAGATAATGCCCTGAAGGGAAGGGTGATCGGTGTAGCTCTGGACGGCACCGGCTATGGCACCGATGGAAATATCTGGGGCGGCGAATTCCTCATTGCAGACTATGAGAGCTTCCAGCGTTGCGGGCACCTGCAGTATCTGCCCCTGCCCGGTGGCGACGCCGGCATCAAACGGCCGTACCGCATCGCGGCGGCTTATCTGAGGTCGCTGCTCGGCCTTTCCCCTGCACATATCCACGGATGCCTGTCACGGTATGCGCCTTTAGCGGAATTCGAACTTGTCGTAAAGCAGATCTCCCGCGGGTTAAATGCGCCCCTTACCTCTTCTATGGGACGGCTCTTCGATGCTGTTTCCGCGCTGCTGGGTATTCGCGGTGTAATTCAATACGACGCACAGGCCGCCATCGAGCTTGAGATGAAAGCCACCGCCTGCACCGACAACATCAAGCAGGCTTATCCTTTTGAGATCAGCGAGAAAAATCCATATATTATCGGCATGAAAGATCTCTTCGGCGAAATCATGACTGACCTGCAGAAAGGGATATCGGTGCAGGTCATCTCGCTTAAATTCCATCACAGCGTCGCCGCTATAGTGCTGGAGATGTGCCGAATTATCCGTGAGGACAGCGGTATAGCTGATATCGCCCTCAGCGGCGGCGTTTTTCAGAACCGCTTACTGCTGGGTATTAGCATGACAGCCCTGCGTGGCGACGGCTTCAGAGTTTACACGCATAAGGATGTTCCCTGCAATGACGGTGGAATATCACTGGGACAGGCTGCCGTTGCACGTGCCAGTATGTCATGAAAACTGAACACACGGGCTGGCAACATTCTATGCCGGCAGCGCTCTCCCGGGGCGGGTTAAAAGACGGGCGGTAAAAATCTACAGTAACCGCAATAGTTCAATAAAATAGGCCTTCAATCCATCTGCGCTGCTTTTGGCCGTTTCATCTCCATGATGATAAACCTTTGGTCGAGGCGATCCAGCCTGCCGCATGGCACAAAGCCGCATTTCTCAAAGCACCTGTGTGCGCGGCAGTTCCAGTCCAGGGTCTTGAGATAGATGCGCCCCACATGTGTATACTGCATAAGGTTGATTACCAGCGTCTTTACGGCATCCTCACCATAACCATTATTCCAGTAGCCCTTATCCCCGATTATGATACCCATCTCCATCTCACACTTCACATCGTCAATATTAAAACAGCCGCAGTTGCCGATGTGCATTCCGTCCAGGGTTTCGATGGAAAGAATATAGGAGTTTCTGCTAATCTCCTGGTTATCCGCATACCAGCGCATGTACTCCTCAAAAGTGCTGGTGATGGGGGTGGTGGCATCCAGACGGCAGATTTCTTCATCCTGCCGCCAGCAGTATTCGTCCATGGTATCCTTTAAGTGCTTCTGCCGCAGCCTGACCTTACTGCCCTTCAGGAAAGGCGTACTGCTCAGAAACTGGAGAATTGTTGATCGTCGCAAATGTCCAGCTCCTCTAAAGCCTCGACAGCCGTACTGCGTAGGTGTTCCTGCGGTGATTCCCTAAGGTTTTCCAGCATCTGCCTGGCTTCGGGGCCGCCCACCTGTCCCAGGGCGCGGATGGCCTCTTCCTGGATCAGCGGGTTTTCGTCCTCGATAACTTCGATTAAATACAGCGCGGCATCCTCCTCGCCCAGTTCACCCAGTGCTCTCACTGCGGCCAGCCGCCGCTCATCATCTGTATTGCCAATCTCTTCGGCCAATGCGGTCAGCCACATACGACTGCTGTTGAGCCCCATGGCAGAGATGGCTCCCAGCTGCAGCTCTTTTTTATCGCTGTGATAGGCGGCCTCGATGAGCCCCCTCACTTTCGGCAGGCTCAAAGGCGCGATAGCCTGCAGGGCTGCTGCCTTCACCTTGACCGTTTCCGCCTTTTTATCCAGTGTTTTCAGCAGCGTCTGGTAGATTATATCCGTATTTTTCTGCCGCACCTCGCCGTATTCGTTGAGCATTGCCAGTCGCCCCAGAGCATATGCCGCCTGCAGGCGTACTTCTACGGACTTATCTTCCAGCAGCATGGAGGCAAATCTGGCGCTCAGCCTCTGGTCCTCTTCATCTGAAATACCGGCCAGCGCTGCTGCCCGCACACGAGCATCCTTATCATCCAGGTAGAAATAGAAAATGCGGGAAAAATCCAGGTGCAAATTCTTACGCGAAAGCGCCAGCAGGCTGGAACTAATACGACGTCTCCTTATCACATTCGTTTGGGGCCACTTTTCCTGCATAAGCTGCAGGCAGCCGTCCCCGATGCCGCTCAATTTCGCCAGGCCGGACCTGGTGGGCAGTTTCTCGCCCCTGAGTATGTCTGCTATATATTTACTGAGCGAGGCTTCTCCTGTGTTCATTTCAGTTTTGCTTGCCCCCGTTGCTCTCATCTTCTTCCTCATCGTCCTCGTTATCTTCTTCGTCATCCTCGTCCTCTTCGTCCCCCTCCAGTTCATCCTCATCCCCATATTCTCCCGATGCTTCCGCTTCCTCAGGCGGCCAAACTGGCTTGGTATAGCTGGTGATAAACTGACCAATGGCTTCTGCCGCCACCTGTTTCATTGTCTGCTCAGACTGCGCCGCTGCCCCTTGAAGATCCGCCATATCAACTCGCAGGTTCAGCATTTTTGCCAGCACCTCGATAATAGCAAGTGCCGCCTTGGGATTTGGAATGCGCGTCGTATAGGAAGGCACCTCGGCCAGCAAGCAGATGCCATCCATAGGCCTTTCCTTGGCCACGCCCAGGAATAATCCGTTCAAGCCCGCAATCTGTATCTGCCCTTTTAGTATCACATTATACGCCTTGAGAGTTTCTACCAGCCTCCGCTCCGTGGCCGCGGCCCATACGTGGGGAGTTTCGGTATGATGCATGCGCACAATTGCCGCCGCGCAGGTGAAAACACGCTTCACCTTTAGCTGAGAACAGGCATCCAATATGCAGCTGGCCAGGTCGTAGCCTTTGGAGGCAGGCTGCTCATCGCTGATAAACAGCACCAGGTCACGCGGGCCATTTGGATTTTTGTAATGGTAGAACTTATTTTCTGGAAACTGCGGCTTTTCGATGACATTGTCTTTGACCATCACGCCGATGGGGTCAAAGAAGGCAAAGGGTTCCACGTAGCCGATCTCTTTTGCCTGGAGCTTTTCCTGCAGATATTTGGCAATGATCAGTGAGACATTACTGATGCCCGGCCAGGAGGCAATCAGGTCACATTCCCGGTTGATTGCCTTTGTATTCAGCTTGATATTCTGCTGCTTCATGACTTACCTCCCTTTGACAACAACGGACAACGCGGGCAGATATATGCTGGGAGTATTAAGTATACTGTCAACCCAGCGGGAGTCATTGCCCAGAGCCCTTACATCGCCCAGTAACTTATATACATTGCCGGAGACCATGCTGTCCTTGACCCTGCCCGTAATTTTCCCCTTTTCTACCTTATAGCCCAGCAGCACATTGCCGCTGAAGTCGCCATTCAATATATTGCCCTGCGTGGCTCCCATCAGCTGATAGATCATCAGCCCTTCCTCGATATCGTCCAGCATATACTGCAGGGGAACATCACCACCTTTCAACACCAGCGCATTGGGCGACGGGGAGGGCAGTCCGCCACCACGTCCCCCATTGCCCGTGCTCTTTGTCCCTGCCAGACCGGCGGTCTGCAAATCATAAATGAAATGTGAAATCACACCCTCCTGTATCAGGTCAGTCCTGCCCGCCGGCACACCTTCATCATCACAGGGGCCACTGGCCACATGGAAGGGGATAGTAGCATCATCCCACAAAGTAATTTTAGAGTCAAAGACTCTGCTGCCCAGCTTATCCTTCAGCGGCGAGGCTCCGTTATATACCACCTTGCCGTTGAAAGCCGAGAGCAGCGGAGAAATCAGCGCGCTGGCCACACCATGAGGCGTCAGTATCACCGGCAGCATGCCGCCGCGCAGTACTGCATTTTGTTTTGCCAGTTCCAGCTGTAGTATTACCTCGTTAGCGATGGGTTCTATATCCTCAATTGGATGACAGGAGCTCTGCCCATCGCCCACGTAAAGCATCTCATCTCCCTTCATCAGCACACCCTCTACTCCCATAGAAAAATAGCTCTTTTTGTAATACGCCTGGCCGCCTCTGGAATTGATCACTGCCACGCCGGCAGTACCGCGTGATAGATGCGCCTCGCATATTGTCTCCACGGTGTGCGCTCTTACCTTATCGATCAACCTCTGCCCCAGCTCAGCCATGTCCTCAATGGAAGCCCGCTCCGTGGCAGGATCGAACGTATCCACATGCATATACTCTGCTGTGCCCGGGAAATCAAATTTAGCTTCAGCACCGTATGCAGCCGTTTCCAGCGCCATGTCTACAAGTTCCTCAGCATTCACCTTGCCAGAGACCTGTGCAAACCCGATGCGACCGTTCTTGATCAGCCGCAGGGCAGTGCCGCTGCTTTCACGCGTCAGTACGTGCTTCAGCCGGTTAGCCTCAAAGCGCACCGGCGTACTGTGGGAAGTAACTTGATAAACCTCCGCCTGCTCGGCTTTCTCCCTGGCAAGCTGCAGAATTTCCTCCAACTATTTGCCTCCTGTCAGGCAATGCTGAATGCGTATATGCGGGCTGCCGTTGGAAACGGGCAGCGGGGACTGATCGGCCTTGCCACAGCCGCCGCCCTGGTTCATCTCCAGATCATTGCCAATGGCATCAATATTATTCAGCGTGCTGAAAACATTGCCGCTGAGTACCACCGGACGTAAAAGTTCCTCAATTTTGCCGTTGCGTATCATATAGGCCTCGCCGGCGGAAAAGGTAAACATCTCCAGGCTGGTAGTCCCTCCGTACCAGTCCCGCGCATAGATACCCTCCTTGATATCCCTGATCATCTCCGCAAAACTCATGCTGCCCGACTCGATAAATGTATTTGTCATACGTACAATGGGAGCATGCAGGTAGCTTATCGCCCGCGCATTGCCGGAAGGTTTTTCTCCCATCATGGCAGCCGTCTCACGCGAATGCAGCCGACCCTCCAGTACCCCTTCCCGTATCAGATAGGTCTTTTGCGCAGGTACACCTTCCTCATCATATTTAAAGCTGCCGCGCAGGCCGGGTACCGCTGCGCCGTCAACTATATTCAAATGCTTGCCTCCAAAGCGCCGTCCCAGCACCATGGTCTGTCTGAGCTGCTCGTTCTCATACACATGGTCGGACTCTGACAGATGGCCGAAGGCCTCGTGTACAAACACACCTGCCAGTATGGGATCCAGCACCACGGTATATTCGCCCCCCGGCGCTTGCGGCGCAATTAGCAAGGCCACAGCGCGCTGTGCCAGTTTCTGCGCCTCATCATGCAGATTTTCGATAACCCCGTAATCACCCCTGCTACCCATGCTTAACCCAACCTGCTGCACCTCTCCATCCCGTGCTGCAATGGCATTCAGCCGTAGTGTTACGTCAACAAAATTCTGTTCAATGCTACTGCCTTCTGAATTGACGAAAATGACGTTCCTGCGTGAATCAGCATATCCGATGGAGGTGGTCTGAATGCCAGAAGTGCTAAGCATTATATCATTGTACCCATCCAGCAGTTCTTTCTTTTGCGATAAAGGGATGCCGCCGGGGTCTTTGACGATATGGGCTGGCACGCTGTCAACTGCCGGCTGCACTTCCGCCAGCTTTGAGGTCTCCTTTCCCACCAGGCGCGCCTGCCTGACAGCCAGATCTATTTTTTCCTTCAGATTATCTTTCTCGTTAAAGGAAACAAAGCCCCACCCCGCTTTGACCAGGGCACGCACATTGCCGCCTCTACTGGAATTCCTCGCCACCTCTTCCAGCCTGTGCCCGCGGTATACCAGCCGCGTGGACTGGCTCTCTTCCAGCCGTATCTCAAGATAGTCGGCATCATTTCCTTTGAGATATGAGTCTAATTCTTCACGCATTTGTTTTCTGCCAGGACGGATTTTACTTATTGTAGCCTGTGCACATAGGCAGAAGCAAGAATTCGACTGGATATGCTTGCAGGTAAAAAACTGCACAGGGATGGGTTTCTGCCGCTTGGCTGTTAGCAGGTCCGCGGTACTGCTTCAATCCTTCTCCCGTTCTAGCAAACTATATCGCTATAGGGCTAAAGTTCAGCATTAGAAGATGCCCCCTGCAGGCGTGTCCTGCCCCTGGCCAGTGAAGCAAAAATCCCCAGACAGCACAGGATAGAGAAGATTATCAGGGCAATATGCATGCTCTGCATGAACTGAGGGTAGTTTTGTGGCATAATCTGTTCCTTGCCAATAAACAGGGTGAACAAAATAGTGGTAATGGCCAGGCTCATGGTCTGTCCCAATGTACGGACTGTGGCCAGCGTTCCCGTGGCCACTCCGTAGAATTTCTTATCTACGGAACTCATGATGGCATTGGTATTGGGAGAGGTAAACAGGCCAAATCCGGCACCCATCACCAGCATGCTGGCAATAATATAGCCCAGGGGTGTAGCGGCATCAACAAAAATCAGCATGATAATACCTGCGCTCAGCAATCCCATGCCGATAGAGGACAACATCCTGGGTTCCAACCTATCTGAAAGGCTACCGGTGAATGGCGACAAGATGGCCATGATAGCCGGCTGGGTGATCATGATCAAACCGGCTACGGAGGGACTGAAGCCCTTGATATACTGCAGGTAAAGTGCCAGCAGAAACCCCGTGCCCAGCGTGGCCAGATAGGTGAACAATGCTGCCAGGTTCGACATACTGAAGGTGAGATTGCCACGGAACATGCCCAGGTGCAGCAGGGGATATTTAGCCTTCGTTTCCCAGAAGATAAATACGGCCATGGCAGCCATGCCGCCGCAGGTGATGAGGATGCCGCTCAATTGCGGCAGGTTTGAGAAACCGTAGAGTATAGCCACCAGCGCCAGCATATAGATTACAACACCGCCATAGTCCAGAGCCTCTCCCCTGGCCTCTGCCCATTCAGCCTTGATCTTCCATAAGCACCATACAAGGCTGATGAGTGCCAGCAGCGCGCCAAATATAAAAATGCTTCTCCAGCCCAGTGTCTGCGTCAGCACTCCACCCAACAAAGGTCCCAGTGTAAGCCCGGAATATACCACTGCGATATTGATACCCAGCACCCTGCCGCGCTCCTGCGGCGGGAAGGCGGAAGTCAGTATGGCCATACTGGTGCCCAGTGTAATGGCAGAACCGGCGCCTAGAAATACACGCGCTGGAATCAGCAGTGAAGCTGTAGGTACCAGGCTGCAGGCGATATTGAAAATCACGAAGATGGAGAGTCCGATGAGAAAGATTTTTTTTCTGCCGACAATATCGGCAACCCTGCCCAGCGGAAGCACCACCACAGTATTGGCCAGCAGGAATGCGGTCACCACCCAGCTCAGCATTA
>CAZTHJ010000011.1:16521-16785 GCA_964613565.1 uncultured Dehalococcoidales bacterium
GCCGCGGAGGCCCGCGTAGATATCCTCGCGCGAATGTGCTTCGATGCCGATCCGTTGATGCTGGAATTCATCACTGCTGCGGAAAAACAGGCCAGGCTGACGACTATCTGCAGGACCAGTCTGTTAAAATGAGGACTTTCGATATGCTCAACGCGCATTGGCGCACATTATAGCGTAAAAGATTGGCCTGTTCCTAATCAACAGGCGCAAGTCACCAGCCCTATTACCGCGCCATCAAGACCTAATTCAGCTCGATATCCAGCA
>CAZTHJ010000012.1:0-6102 GCA_964613565.1 uncultured Dehalococcoidales bacterium
CGCTCCGCGCGCATTGCTCTGATACATTACGCAGATGGAGATAAGAGATATATTCTGGCTCCGCTGGGATTGAACGTGGGCGATAGTGTGGAAGCAGGGGAAAAGGCGGAGCTTAAACCGGGCAATACGCTGCCCATGAGCGCCATTCCCGCCGGCACCATGATACATAACCTGGAGCTGGAGCCGGGCAAGGGCGGCCAGCTGGCGCGTACAGCCGGCGCCTCGGCGCAGTTACTGGACAAGGAAGGCAAGTATGCCATGATCAGGCTGCCCTCGGGAGAGTTGAGGCGTTTCCTCGTTACGTGCACAGCCACTATCGGCCAGGTGGGCAACCTGGAGCATCGTGGTATCGTATCCGGCAAGGCCGGACGTATCCGCTGGCTGGGCAGAAGGCCCGTGGTTAGAGGTTCGGCCATGACACCGCGCGACCATCCGCATGGCGGTGGCGAGGGCAGGGCTCCCCGCGGCATGGCACCCAAGACGAGGTGGGGCAAGCCGGCGCTGGGCAAAAAGACAAGGAAGGGCAAGCCTTCCGACAGGCTTATTATCAAGAGAAGGAAATAAAATCTATTATTAACAGGTGGTATGTAAATGTCGCGTTCATCTAAAAAAGGGCCATTTTGTAATGAAAAGCTGCTGGCCAAAATAGAGCAGCTTAACAAGAGCAACCAGAAAGTGGTGCTCAAGACCTGGTCCAGAGTTTCTACAGTTATGCCGCAGATGATCGGCCATACCATCGGCGTGCATGACGGCAGGAGGCATGTGCCCGTGTTCATCACTGAAAACATGGTAGGACACAGGCTGGGAGAGTTTGCCAATACGAGGACTTTCCGCGGACACGCCACCAAGGCAGAGGTGACCGTGACCAAGAAACCGGCAGCAGCACCACAAGGAACGTAAAATCAGATGAAAGTACGAGCTATTGCTAAAAATATAGGTATTTCGCCGCGCAAGGTGAAGCTGGTAGTGGATATGGTGCGTGGCAAGAAGGTTGACAAGGCGCTGGATATTTTGAAATTCGTACCCACGCCGGCTGCCAAAGCTGTATCTAAAGTGATCAAGTCCGCCGCTGCCAATGCGGAGAATAATAACGAGATGACACCTGTGGATCTGAAGATCACAGAAATATTTGCAGATGAAGGCAAGACCATGAAGCGCTATCGCTCGCAGTCGCGCGGCCGTGTCAGCCCCATCCTGCGCAGGTCAACACATATTACGGTTTATGTCTCCGAGGAGGGCAAACAGAGTGGGTCATAAAGTTCATCCATACGGATTCAGGATCGGCGTCACCAAGGACTGGACGGCGAAATGGTACGATAAAAAGCATTACGCGACCCTGTTGCATGAGGATTTGAAGCTGCGCAAGGTTGTCAGCAAGGATTGCAAGGATGGCGGTGTGGCGGTTGCAGAGATTGACCGCCAGGGCAATGAGATTGTAGTTACACTGCATTCATCGCGCCCCGGCGTTATTATCGGCAGGGGTGGGCAGAGAGTGGAAGAATTGCGGACGGCTATGGAGCGGGCCTGCGGCAAAAAGGTGAGGCTCTCCATTAAAGAGGTGGAGCAGCCCGAGCTGGAGGCCCAGCTGGTTGCCCAGAACGTGTCAGAACAGATTCTGAGGCGCGTTGCCTTCAGGAGGGCCATGAAACAGTCAGCCTTCAGGACAATGCAGGCGGGCGCCAAGGGTATCAAGATCACCTGTTCCGGCAGGCTGGGCGGAAACGAGATCGCCAGGACGGAGACCACCAGGCAGGGACGACTGCCGCTGCACACGCTGATCGCCGATATCAGCTATGGTTTTGCCGAAGCGGCCACCACCATGGGCAATATCGGCGTCAAAGTCTGGATTTATAAAGGCAATATTATTCCCGAGGTGAAGAAAGAAAGTGTTACAACCGAAGAGAGTCAAGTACCGCAAAACGCATAAAGGTGACCTGCGCGGTAAGGCTTCCCGGGGTAATGCCGTGCAGTTTGGCGATTATGGCATACAGGCTACAGAGGGCGGATGGATAACTGACAGGCAGATCGAGGCCACGCGACGTGTCATGGTGCGTTACCTGCGGCGCGGCGGCAAGATGTGGATCCGTATCTTCCCGGATAAGTCGGTTACCAAGAAGCCAGCCGAGACCAGGATGGGCAGCGGCAAAGGCGCACCCGACCACTGGGTGGCAGTAGTCAGGCCTGGCCGCATGCTGTTTGAGATCGGCGGCATCAAGGAGAGCCTTGCCAAGGAAGCGCTGAAGCAGGCTACGTATAAATTGCCTCTGGCAACAAGACTTACTGCCAGGGAAGGCATCACGGCGGAGGCATAGAATTGAAAATAAGTGAAATACGCGCACTGGGCAGCGATGAGATAAAAAAGAGATTAGAAGAGTCCTATCAGGAGCTCTTCAATTTAAGACTGCGTGCGGCTACGCGCCAGCTGGCCAGTAACCGCGAGATACCCAAGGTCAAGAAGACCATCTCACGCATGCACAGCGTGATGAGGGAAAGAGAACTGGGAATAGCCTAATCATGGAGAGCTCAATGGATAAGAAAAGGAAAATACGCACAGGCAAGGTGGTCAGCACTAAAATGCAAAAGACCGTAATCGTGGAAGTAATGAGGCTTGTGCGGCACCCTCTTTACAAGAAGGTAATGCGCAGGACGAAGAATTACAAGGCGCATGATGAAAAGAATGCCTGCCATCTGGGTGACATGGTAAAAATAGAGGAAACACGCCCGTTATCAAAAGATAAACGCTGGAGGGTGCTGGAAATCCTGAGGGTGGGCAATGTTGCAGAGATTTCCCCTGCGGATATAGCTGATATTGAGACAGAGGTAAAATAAATTGATTCAACATGAGACGAGGTTAAAGGTAGCTGACAATACCGGTGCCCGCCAGGTGATGTGCATCGGTGTGCTCGGCGGCACGCGCAGAAGGTATGCCAGCATCGGCGATGTAATCACGGTAACGGTTAAGCGAGCCATACCCAACGGCACGGTGAAAAAAGGCGAGGTTGCCAAGGCTGTCATCGTGCGCATTGCCAAGCCCTATCACCGGCCCGACGGCTCGTATATACGCTTTGATGAGAATGCGGCTGTGATTATTGATGACAAGCTTAACCCCAAGGGGACACGTATTTTTGGACCTGTGGCCAGAGAACTCAGAGATAAGAATTTTCTTAAAATTATTTCGCTGGCTCCAGAGGTACTATAGAGATGAAGATCAGAAAGAACGATAGTGTACTGATAATTACCGGCAAGGATAAAGGCAAAAAGGGCAAGGTCAGACAGGTGATACCGAAAAAGGGCAAGCTGATTGTTGAAGGCATCAACCTGATAAAGCGTCATTCCCGTACCAAGGGCCAGGCACGCCAGGGCGGCATCATTGAAATGGAATCGCCAATGGATATTTCCAATGTGATGCTGATGTGCAGCAAATGCAGCAAACCTGTAAGGGTAGGCTTCAAGACCCTGGGGGATGATAAAAAGGTGCGCATTTGCATATCCTGCCAGGAAGTAATTGACTGATTGAGGATAGATAAGAGATGCACCGTTTGAAGAAAAAATATACGGAGGAAGTCGTCCCTGAGCTGATGAAGAGGTTCGGGTATGGCAACCTCATGCAGGCGCCCAAGCTGAGCAAGGTTGTGCTTAATGTGAGCCTGGGCGAAGCGATCACCAATGCCAAGGCGCTGGAAGCTGCTGAGAAAGATATCACCGCCATTACAGGGCAGCACCCCGTGATCACACGTTCCAAGAAATCCATCGCAGCTTTTAAATTGAGGCCCGGTATGCCCATCGGCATGCGAGTTACGCTGCGTGGTACGCAGATGTATGACTTCATGGATAAGCTGGTGAGCATTGTGCTGCCGCGCATCAGGGATTTCCAGGGTGTGCCCAGGGATGCCTTTGATGGGCAGGGAAACTATACCCTGGGAATGAAAGAGCAGATCGTTTTCCCTGAAATCGAGTATGACAAGGTGGACAAGATACGCGGCATGGAGATAGTCATGGTGACTACGGCCGGAAATGATGAAGAAGGCAGGCAGTTGCTCACCTTGTTGGGAATGCCTTTTGTCAAAGAACAGCAGGTGGGAGTAAAGTAATTTATGGCAAAAACATCAAAGATCATAAAGTCACAGCGCACACCCAAGTACAGTGTGCAGCGGCATAACCGCTGCCTGCGCTGCGGTAGGTCCCGGGCGTATATCAGGAAATTCGGCCTCTGCCGCATTTGTTTCAGACTGCTGGCGCTCAAGGGCGAACTCCCCGGTGTGAGAAAGTCGAGCTGGTAAAGAATAGTTAGCGGAGAAATATTTAAATGGTAACTGATCCGATTGCAGATATGTTAACCCGTATACGCAATGCCCACATGGCAAGGCATGAAAGCGTATCGATACCCCTGTCCAAGGCCAAGATGGCCATTGCTAAAATCCTTAGGGATGAAGGCTTCATTGCCGATTATGCCATCGTCAAGGGCGAGCCGCACCGCTTCATCAAGGTTACCCTGAAATACATTGACAATCAGCCTTTAATCATGGGGCTGGAAAGGGTCAGCAAGCCTGGATTGAGATTATATGCCAAGCGTGGCGAGATCCCCCGGGTTTATGGTGGCCTGGGAATAGCCATTTTGTCCACGTCCAAGGGGATTATGGTAGGACGCGAAGCCTGGAAGAAAAGCCTGGGCGGCGAACTGCTGTGCTATGTCTGGTAATATAGAGGTAAAACAGTGTCAAGAATAGGATTAAAACCGATAGAAGTTCCCGCGGGAACTAAAGTAATAATAGACGGCAATAACATCAGCGTGGAAGGCAGCAAGGGCAAGCTTAGCCGTACGCTGGATCCCCATATCACGGTGAAAATGGAAGATACAAAGCTGGTGCTCAGTAGGTCCGGAGACGAGAGGCAGACCCGTTCCTCCCACGGCCTGGAAAGGAGCCTGCTGGCAAATATGGTGGAAGGCGTGAGCAAGGGCTTCCAGAAGACCATTGAGATCAGCGGAGTGGGCTATCGCGTGCAGAAGATAGACAAGGGTCTTTCCTTCCAGATTGGCTTTTGCCATCCGGTGGAGTTCGCCATGCCGGCGGGCATCGAAGCGGTGGTGGAAGGCACCAATAAAATACATATCAAAGGTATAAACAAGGAAGTGGTCGGTTTAACAGCCGCCCGCATCAGGAAATTGAGGCCTGCGGATGGTTATAAGGGCAAGGGGATTATTTACAGTGGTGAAAAACTAAGGCTTAAACCGGGCAAGGCCGGCAAGACTACGCTGAGGAAATAATTATTTATGTCTAAGATGAATTCAAGTCAAGCAAGAAAAAAAAGGCATGCCAGGGTCAGGTCCAAGATCAGCGGATCGGCGGATAAGCCTAGGCTGTGCGTTTTCCGCAGCCTGAACCATATTTATGCACAGGTGATCGATGACCTGGCCGGTCGTACGCTGGCCTCTGCCAGCAGCAGCGATATCGCACTGGGGGATAAAGTCAAGGGAAAGAAAAAGACAGAGGCCGCCGACCTGGTGGGAACACTCGTTGCACAGCGCGCCATGGAACATGGTATCAAGCAGGTTGTCTTTGACAGGGGTGGTTATCAATATCATGGCAGGGTCAAAACCCTGGCTGATGCTGCCCGCAAAGAAGGTCTGGAATTTTAAGGAAAGATATATGAAAGCTGTAAACAGATTACCCTCTATCAAGGCAAAAGTTGATGCCGGTGAACTCAACTTGAATGAGAAACTGGTTTCTCTGGCCCGCGTAGTAAAAGTGGTTAAGGGAGGCAAAAACCTGCATTTCAGGGCACTGGTGGTGGTAGGTGACGGCAATGGGTTCGTGGGTGTGGGTCTTGGCAAGGCCAGGGAGGTCCCGGAGGCCATTCGCAAAGCGGGTGTGGATGCCCGCAAAAATATTATCCAGATCAGGACGAAAGATGCTACCATCCCGCATCAGATTGTGGCTAAATTCGGCGCAGCCAGGGTGATGCTCAAGCCAGCCGCGCCCGGCACCGGTGTTATTGCCGGCGGCGGCGTGCGTGCCGTGATCGAAGCTGTAGGCATCAAGGATATACTTTCCAAGTCTCTGGGCAGTGCCAATTCGATTAATGTGGTCAAGGCCACCGTTA
>CAZTHJ010000012.1:6120-15925 GCA_964613565.1 uncultured Dehalococcoidales bacterium
CCTGCCGCAGGAAGCAATTGCTTTGCGCAGGCCAATAGAAGGGAGAAAGGGGGCTGAAGTTGGTGGCTAAATTAAAAGTGACCTGGACAAAAAGCGCCATCGGCTATGCAGCAGATCAAAAGCGTACTATCAGGGCGCTCGGACTGCGCCGCCTCAATCATACGGTAGAACATGACGATACCGCTGTTGTCAGAGGCATGCTGAATAAGGTGGAGCATCTGGTTAAATATGAAGTGGTGAAAAAATAATGGAACAAGAGAATCTCAAACCGCCTGCAGGGTCTACTCATAAACGAAAACGCGTGGGACGCGGGTTGGGCAGCGGCCACGGCACTTTTTCCGGCCGCGGCTGCAAGGGTGACAAGTCCCGCTCCGGCGGTGGCGCCAGGCTGGGCTACGAAGGCGGCCAGCTGCCACTGGTAGAACGGCTGCCGCGTAAAAGGGGTTTTACCAATATCTTCAGGAAAGAGTACGCCGTAGTCAATGTTGGCGACCTCAAGGTATTTGACGCCAATTCTGAAGTGGCCCCCGAGGCACTAGTGCAGAAAGGCCTGATCAAGTCTACCTCCCAGCCGCTCAAAATACTGGGAAGTGGAGAGTTGGACAGGCCACTTACCGTTAAAGCTAAAAAATTTTCCCAGTCAGCCAGGGGCAAGATCGAAGCGGCCGGTGGCAAGGCGGAGGCACTTTAGGCTATGCCGCAGAGAGAAGGAATGCCCCGCCTGTTGCAGGCCTTAAGAGATGCCTTTGCACTTCCAGACCTGCGCGGCAAGCTGATTTTTACCTTTGCCATGCTCGTCGTTTTTAGGTTTGTGGCACACGTGCCCATGCCCGGTGTGGACCTGGTGGCCCTGCGCGATCTGTTTGAGCAGAACCAGCTGCTGGGCATGCTGGACCTGTTCAGCGGCGGCGCCATGCGTAACTTCAGCATAGCAGCCATGGGCGTTTATCCTTATATCACCGCTTCCATCGTCATGACGCTCTTAACCCCCATCGTGCCCTATCTGCGCGAGCTTTCTCAGGAAGGAGAGAGCGGCAGGCACAGGATCAACCAGTTCACGCACTGGCTGACCATACCGCTGGCAGCCATGCAGGGATATGCCCAGTTTGCACTTCTGCGCAGTCAGGGTATCGTCACCATCACGGAGCCGCTGAGCATCGTTGCCATTATTGTTTCACTGACGGCCGGCACCATGTTTCTGGTGTGGCTGGGTGAGCTCATTACAGAGCGCGGCATCGGCAACGGCGTTTCCATTATCATCTTCGGTGGCATTGTGGCCGGCCTGCCGCAAATGGTAGGTCGTGGTCTGATTGCCCGTGAAACCAATATAATGGGACTGGTGGCCTTTGTTATTTTTGCGCTGCTGTTATTCTGGCTGATCGTGGTCTTTACCGAAGGCCACAGGAGAATTCCCGTGCAGTATGCCAAGGCCATCTTCCGCGGCGACAAGATGTACCGGCAGCAGGGCGCCACGCACATACCGCTGCGCGTCAACACGGCCGGCATGATCCCGCTCATCTTTGCCATGTCGCTGATGCTTTTCCCCGGCACCGTTGCCAGCTATTTTGCCGCACCGGCCGGGCAGCCGGGGAATTTTGCCAATATCATCACCAACTGGTTTAACCCCGATGCGGCCTTGCCCATCGGCTTATTTTACTGGGTGCTCTATTTTGTTATGGTGGTAGCCTTTGCCTTCTTCTATACCATGGTTATCTTTGAGCAGATGAATATCGCCAAGACGCTGCAGCAGCAGGGCGGTTTCATCCCCGGCGTCAGGCCCGGCAAGCCCACTACCGAATATCTGGACAAGGTTATTAAGCATATCACCTGGGGAGGGGCGCTCTTCCTGGCCATGGTTGCCATTTTCCCCTTCCTGCTGAAACTGATTACAAATGTCGCCGTTCTGCAGTTATCCAGCACAGGCATACTTATTATTGTAGGTGTAGCACTGGATACCATGAAGCAGATCGAGGCTCAGCTTACCATGCGGCGCTATGAAGGATTTATAAAATAAGTTGTATGTAATATTTCTGGGAGCTCCGGGGGCAGGCAAAGGCACACAGGCAGCCGTAGTGGCACGGCAGATGCAACTAGCACATATCGCCACAGGTGACCTTTTCCGTGCTGCTGTGGACAAAGGCACGGAGCTGGGCAAGCTGGCTCAGACCTATATGCAGCATGGTCAGCTTGTGCCCGATGAGGTTACTATCAAGATGCTGGCAGAACGGCTGGGCGAGCCCGATTCCGCTGCAGGAGTTATTTTTGACGGCTTCCCGCGCACCGTCGCACAGGCCATAGCGCTGGACAAGATGCTGTCTGGCAAGGGCCAGAAGCTGGATAAGGTGATTTCCATCGACGTGCCAGATGAAGTACTGCTGAAGCGGTTGGGAGGTAGGTGGACCTGCGGGAGTTGCTCTGCCGTTTATCATGAAGTTTTTCTACCGCCGAAAGTAGCGGGCATCTGCGACAAATGCGGCGGCAAATTATACCAGCGGGCCGATGATAATGAAGTAACTATCAGTAGAAGGCTCGAGGTTTATCACCGCGAGATGGCGCCCCTGTTGGAATATTATAAAAAAGCGAATAAACTGGTCTCCGTGGACGGCACGGTGGCCGTTGAGAACGTTACCAAACAAATACTGGAGGTTCTGAGGAAGTAAAACTGCCTTATGATGGTAATTAAATCTACTGCGGAAGTAGAAAGCATGAGGCGGGCAGGCAGAATAGTGGCCAGGGTACTCGAACGGCTGAAGAATGAGATCAAGCCTGGTATCCGGACCAAGCTGCTGGACTCCATCGCTGAAGAAGAGCTGAAGAAGAATGGTGCCCGTGCCTCCTTCAAAGGTTACCATGGCTATCCTGCCAGCCTGTGTGTTTCCATTAATGAGGAGATTGTGCATGGCATACCGGGCGAGAGGAAGCTGGAGGAAGGAGATATCGTATCGCTGGACTTTGGTGCCTTTGTGGAAGGTTTCCATGGTGATTCTGCCATCACGGTTGGTGTGGGCAAGATCAGCACAGTGGCGCAGCAGTTGTTATCCACGGCGGAAGCTGCTTTAATGATAGGTATAGAGGCGGCCCGCTGCAGTGCCAGGCTGGGAGATCTTTCTGCAGCTATACAGGGGCATGTGGAAGGCAGTGGATTTACCGTGGTCAGGGAGTATTGCGGGCATGGTATCGGCCGGGCTTTGCATGAAGACCCGCAGGTGCCCAACTTCGGGATTGCCGGGAATGGTCCGCTATTGATAGAGGGTATGACCCTCGCCATCGAACCGATGGTGACAAGCGGAGACTGGCGAACACAGGTGGACGGGGTAAATAGCTGGACGGTGCGCACAGCCGATGGAAGCCTGGCAGCTCATTTTGAGCATACCATAGCCATTGGCTACAACGGCACGGAGATATTAACAGTAATATAGGGGAGAGGATGCCAGATAAGGAAACAATAGAAGTTGAAGGTATAGTAAAGGAGTGCCTGCCCAATGCCATGTTCAGGGTTGAGCTGGCCAATGGGCATCTGGTACTGGCGCATATTTCAGGTAGGATGCGGAAGCATTATATCAGGATACTGTCGGCGGACAAGGTTCTGGTAGAGCTGTCCCCGTATGATTTGAAGAGAGGTCGAATTACATACAGGCTAAAATAGCACGGTCAGCTTTGACTTTTAGCCTTTAAAGTTTTATTATTAGTGGCTATTTTAAATACGGAAAACGTAAAATGAAAGTAAGAGCATCAGTTAAAAAACGCTGTGACAAGTGCAAAATAGTTAAAAGGCACGGTGTTGTTCGTGTTATTTGCGATAATCCGCGGCATAAGCAGCGTCAGGGCTAGTTTTAGGGAGTAAATCTAAATATGGCAAGAATTTCAGGTGTTGATATTCCCCGGGATAAAAAGGTCGATGTGTCCTTAACCTATATCTATGGCATCGGCCCCAGCATCAGCCGGCGTATTCTGAAGATTGCCAATATTGATACGGAGACCAAGGTCAAAGATCTGAAGGATACGGAGGTCAGCCGTATTCGTGAGATTATCGATAAAGAATTCAAAGTGGAAGGCGAACTGCGCAAAGAGGTCAATCTGAATATCAAGCGTCTTGTGGAGATCGGCTCATACCGCGGCTTGAGGCACAGGCGCAATTTGCCAGCTAGGGGGCAGAGGACGCGCACCAATGCTCGCACCAGGCGGGGTGTGAGGAAGACCGTGGCAGGACGTGGACAGAAACGCGGCGCCACCAAGAAGTAAAGCTGACAGTAACAGTAAAGGATTAAGAGGAGAGATATGCCCAGAAAATCTGGAGGTAGAAAAAAGGAACGCCGGGTAATACCCGAAGGAAAAGTATTTATTCAGTCTACTTTTAATAATACGATAATCACCATCACCGATATCAAGGGTGGTGTTGTAGCCTGGGGGAGCTCTGGCGTGGCAGGATTCAAAGGTTCGCGAAAGGGAACTCCCTATGCTGCACAGCTTGCTGCGCAGGCCGCTGCTCAGAAGGCCAAGGACGCCGGCATGAGGCAGGTTGATGTATTTATTAAGGGACCGGGAAGTGGACGTGAAGCGGCTATCAGGGCGATACAGGCAAGCGGTATCGTGGTATCCAGCATCAAGGATATTACCCCCATCCCGCATAATGGATGCAGGCCCAGAAAGCGAAGGCGGGTATAAGCTATGGCACGATATATTGAAGCTAAATGCAGGTTATGTCGCCGGGCGGCCGACAAGTTAATGCTCAAGGGGGAGCGCTGCTTCACTGCCAAGTGTGCTGTAGAGAGACGAAATGCGGTGCCGGGACAGAAAGCCAATGCCAAGCGCCGACCCAAGATTTCAGATAGGGGCATTCAGCTGCGTGAGAAACAGAAGGCGCGCTATACCTATGGTATTTTCGAGCGCCAGTTCCGCAAAGGATTCAAGCTGGCGGAAACCACGCCCGGCATCACAGGTGATAATTTAATTGTACTGCTGGAAAGACGCCTGGACAATATTGTTTACAGGCTGGGTTATGCCAGTTCCAGGGCGCAGGCACGACAGATTGTGCTGCATGGACATATATTATTAAACGGCCATAGAACTGATATTCCCTCTTGCTTGGTCAAAGCAGGTGATACCGTTAGTTGGCGGGCAAACAGTACCAAAAATGAATATTTCAAGATTATGGTCGATGGCATCAAGGACAAGGTTATCCCAGGGTGGCTGTCACTGGATGCAGAAAAGCTGGGGGGCAAGGTACTAGCCCTGCCGACGCCTGCTGACCTGGACGTTAAATTTGATGCTCAGGCTATCGTAGAATACTATTCGAGGTAGGGAGGTTAATGGCAGGATTAGTTATTCCCAAGGTAGAATGTATTGAGACCACAGAGTCTTACGGACGCTTTGTCGCTGAACCACTGGAACGCGGCTTCGGCATTACACTGGGCAATGCCCTGCGGCGTGTACTGTTGGGCTCTTTGACCGGTGCGGCTGTTACCTGGGTGGAGATTGACGGCATTCAGCATGAGTTTTCCACAATGCCGCATGTAAAAGAGGACACTATTGATTTTCTGCTCAATGTTAAGGCATTACGTATACGTCCCCTGGCCCGGCGGCCGGGCAAGTTGATGCTGGAAGTGCAGGGAGAGAAGTTGGTTACCGCAGCGGATATTGAGTCCTCTGCAGATTTTGAAGTGGTTAACCCGGACCTTTATCTATTGACCACGGATTCAAACAAGGCCAGGATTAATATTCAGTTTAGTGTAGAGATGGGCAGGGGCTACATTCCCGCAGGGTCCACCAATGGCCTGCCGATCGGCGCCATCCCTGTGGATGCCATATTTACCCCTGTTAAACGCGCCAGCTATTCTGTAGAGACCAGCAGCGCGGCTGAGAATGGTGCCAGGGAAAAACTCATCATTGAGGTATGGACAGATAAAACTATCTCGCCCACTGAGGCTGTCACACAGAGTGCTGCCATACTCATCGAGCAGCTGGCAAGCTTCCGGGAGCTCGCTAAGAAGCAGACAGAGGAAGGTACCGAGATGTCCTGGCAGCAGTTGCTGACCCCTGAACAATATGAGAAGCCGCTGGACCAGTTGGGCTTTTCCACACATACATTCAACAGCCTGCGCCGCGGCGGCATTGTGACTCTGGGCCAGTTGCTGGAGAAAAGCTCTGAGGGGCTGACATCGCTGGCCGGTTTCGGAGCCAAATCACAGGAAGAAGTGGATATGGTGCTCAAGAGCCTGAACCTGCCAGCGTTGCCCGAAATTAAGAAACTGACCCGCAAGGACAAGAAGGGCAAATCAAAGATAATTCCGGATGAAAGCATTTAATAGCGGAGATAGAGAATAATGAGACATCAAATGGCGGGACGAAGACTGGGCAGGCATGTTGGCCATCGCATGATGCTTTACCGCAACCTGGTTACGGACCTTTTAAAATATGAAAAGATTACCACTACCGAGGCTAAAGCCAGGGAAATGAGAGTCTTTGCCGAAAAAATGATCACGCTTGGCAAGGAAGGCAGCCTGGCCTCTCGCCGCCGCGCCCTCGCCTTTATTAACAGTGAGGATGTGGTTAAAAAGCTGTTTACCGAGCTGGCTCCACGTTATAAGGAGCGCAAAGGAGGTTATACACGTATGTATAAACTGGGACCAAGGGTGGGGGATGGCGCACCTACGACCAGGGTTGAGCTGGTGGTATAACTTATATATTGCAAGAAGAGCACTTTAACAGTTTAAGCAAAATTGTCCTGATCCTGGAATATAACGGAAAGGCGTATCATGGCTTCCAGTGGCAGAAGGGGCAGCCTACGGTTCAGGCGAGCCTGGAAGAAGCTATCTTCAAGGCTATGGGAGAAAACAGGCGTGTTATCAGCGCCAGCCGTACTGATGCGGGAGTTCATGCCAGCTTTCAGGTGGTCAGCTTCAGCAGCGGCAGCCGTCTGGATACAGACACGCTGCAGAGAGCATTGAACTATTATCTGCCAGGGGATATCGTGGTTAAAGCAGCAGGCAGGGTTGAGCCCAGCTTCCACGTGCGCCGGGATGCGGTCAGCCGCGAATACGTATATACGATTTGTAGCAGCCGGGTAAGAGCGCCATTGCTGCAAGGATTTGCCCTGCAGGTAACGTACAAATTTGAAATCGATGAGATGAACCGGGCCTGCCAGGAATTGGAAGGTGAACATGATTTTATCTCTTTTGCAGCCGATGGAGGTTGGGCCAGGGATACGCGGAGGACGATCTACAGGGCTGTGTTTATCAGGGAAGGAAAGCTGGTTAAATTCCATATCAAAGCAAATTCCTTTCTTACTCACCAGGTGAGAAATACGGTCGGATTCCTACTCGGAATAGGATCTGGGAAACAGACAATTGATGAGCTTAAGCGGATTATGGCGGAGAGAAAGGTGGGGCTGGCCGGGCCGGCCGTAGCCCCCTGTGGGCTCTGTCTCACAAGGGTAAATTACACAGCAGAGCTGGAGTTAAAATATGAAAACTTATTCAGTCAAAGCGGGTGATATAGATCACCAGTGGCATATAGTAGATGCTTCTGGCCAGATATTGGGCAGGCTGGCGACTAAAGTTGCAGGTCTCCTTATGGGAAAGCATAAGACTATGTTCGTATCGAACATGGACACGGGCGATTATGTTATCGTATTGAACGCTGTTAAAATCAAGGTTACCGGCAAGAAGCTTCAGGATAAAATGTATTATCACCATTCCATGTATCCGGGCGGTCTCAAATCAGTGTCCCTTGGCAAGATGCTGCAGACACATCCTGAACGTGTTATCGAGCATGCCGTCAAGGGCATGCTGCCGCATAACAAACTGGGCAGGGCCATGTTTAAGAAGCTTAAGGTGTACGCAGGGGACAAGCATCCGCATGAAGCCCAGATGGTTGGCATACAAAAGGTTAAAGGAGGCGCAAGCTAGTGGCTGCACAGACTTATCAACGTGGTACTGGCAAGCGCAAATGCGCAATTGCCCAGGTAAAGCTATTTAAAGGCAGCGGGGAGATTATTGTCAATAGCAAGCCTTATCAGGAGAGGTTTCCCCTTGTAGTACATCGTAATTCCATAGAAAAACCATTCATCGTTACCGAAACCATGGGCAAGTATAATGCTGAAGTTAAGGTAACCGGCGGTGGTATCACCGGTCAGTCCAGGGCTATTGGCCATGGCATTGCCAGAGCTTTGCTCAAGAGCAATGAAAACTTCAAGACACCGCTGCGCGGAGCCGGGCTGCTGACGCGGGATGCACGCATCAAGGAACGCAAGAAATACGGCCTTAAGCGTGCCCGCAAAGCACCTCAGTACACTAAGCGCTAAAACAACTGTAGTAGATAGTTAAGGGGACGGGCAATTTGTCCGTCCCCTTCTTTGTTCATACTGATTGAAGCCTGCAGGGTTGCCAGCATCAATTCCCGTGTGACAAAACCCCTATTTGCACACTAAAAGAATGGTTGATTCTTTTACAGATGACCTTATTCTTAAAATACGCTATGGATCATGAGATAACAGACAAAACCAGCATGGAAGTTTATATATTTGACAAATACCGCCCACCGTCCTATAGTTCAATTAGTCCCTCTGGTACTTACTGAGACCTTAACGTTTTTGGCGCTGTCATAGTGCCTTGGTATCTTGATTTTTGGAGGAGCTAGATGTCAAGAAAAATTGGAATAATGCTATTATCCTTTTTGCTGCTGCTGACAGTCGTCAGCGCAGGCTGTGCACCCAGCGCCAGTGCGAAAGATCTGGCTGCACTGCAGTCACAGGTCAACTCTCTTCAGCAATCTCTGGCATGGACACAGCAGCAGCTTCTGGCAGCGGAAAACTCTGTGAGGCAGGCACAGCAGAAAAGTATTCAGCTCCAGAGCGAAGTAGAGCTGGCCGTGTCCGAATGTGCGGAATCCTGTGATGATAGCTACAGCACGGGCACATGTTCTTCAGACAGCAATGAATGTTACACGTACAATAGTACCTGTGACTCCAACTACTGCAATAGCTGCAGTTCATATAATTGCGCCTGTGATGCTAATTATTGCAGTAACTCATATCAGTACAATCAAATTTGGGGCACTGATTATTGTTATAGCTGCTATCCTTATAATTGCACTTGCAATGTGAATTACACCTGCGGATCCAGGTACTGCAGTACCTGCTGCTCATATTATAACTCGGCTTACTGCCCGAATTGCCTGATTTATATCGTAAATCCACCACCGCCTCCACCACCGCCTCCGCCGCCACCGCTTCCACCTCCGCCTCCGCCTCCGCCGCCTCCTCCGCCACCTCCGCCAGGTGAAGAGGGTACATCGCTTTTACTCAGCATGGAACAGTCAGAGGAGCCAGAACTGATATTGGAGGATCCTCAATTAACCCCTGAGGAAATATTGCCGCCAGTGATCATATTGCAGAATGTATCCACTTCCGCCCTGCCATCACCTCAGGAAAATGGCATGTTGCCTTTTGACCCGCCAACATTACCGGGAAGCATTGCCGGTGGCAAGAATACGCCGATATCCCATACACAGCCTCCCCTGACACTTACAAACGCGGGTCAGCCGGAGCCCCCGCCAGCCCCGCAAAATGTATTGCGTGGGGAGCAGTCTTACACAAATTTCAGCAGGGACATCCAGCCCGCGGCCATGCCCGGCATGCATCCTCAAAAATTGCAGAAAAAATTACCTGGCGAACCTGAGGAAGATGAAGAGTTGGTGGATATCGAGCTGAATTAGGTACTGATTGCGTGGTAATAGGGCTGGTGATCCGTGCCTGTTGATTAGGAAGAGGCCAATCTTATGCGTTATAATGTGCGCCAATGCGCAC
>CAZTHJ010000013.1:0-15789 GCA_964613565.1 uncultured Dehalococcoidales bacterium
TGTGGGGGTTAAGAAAAATGACCTGCTTTCCCTCTACGATTACTCCGCTATTGTCGCCTTCCACCTGGTGGACACCGGATATGTGGAGATGAGCGGGGTTATCGACGAAGTTGATATTTTCAAAGTGCATGTGGGGCAGAAAGCCTATATTTCCCTGGATGCGCTTCCCGGCCAGGAGCTGGAAGGCACGGTCAGCTTTATCTCGCCTTATAGCTCACAGGTGGCCGGCATCGTGAATTATCCGTTGAGCATCACGCTCGAACCTGTAGACCTGGAGCTGCGCAGCGGCTTGACCGCTACGGCCAGGATCCTGGTCGAGAGCAAGCCGGAGGTGATCATTGTACCCAGGTCCGCGGTGCTCTTTGAGGGCGATAAGCAATTTGTCCAGGTGGTGCTGGACGAAGCTAAAATGAAGCTGGAAAAGAGACAGGTGACGCTGGGAAAGAGCGGCGCCCTCGACCTCGAGGTCCTTTCAGGGCTCAGGGAGGGTGAAAGAATTCTGGCCAGCCCGCCGGTTGGCAAATGATCAAATTTATCACCCCTGAACAGGTATAATCCTCTGGCCGGGGCGGTTTTAACCAGGGAAGCATAAACATGCAGGAAACAGAAGTCCGAGAGTATGAGAAAGGCGCTGCCATAACGCCCTGTATCCGCCTGACCCGTGCCTCAAAAGTGTACCGTACCGGCGAGGTGGAGGTGATCGCACTGCGCGAAGTTTCCTTCGAGGTTCTGCCGGGCGAGTTTATCGTGCTGCTGGGGCCCAGCGGTTCGGGCAAGACCACGCTTTTAAATCTCGTTGGCGGGCTGGACTCCATCACTGCGGGCAGCATCATGGTCAACAACATACAGCTGGAAAACCTGGGCGGGAATGCCCTCACCTCTTACCGTCGCAATAATATCGGCTTTGTCTTCCAGTTCTTTAATCTTATTCCCACGTTGACCGCCAGGGAGAACGTGGAATTCGCTGCCGAGTTGGTCAGGGAGCCGCTGCTGGCGGCAGAATTGCTGCGCGAAGTGGGCCTGGGCGAAAGGGCCGACCATTTCCCCAGCGAGCTCTCAGGCGGCGAAAACCAGCGGGTGGCCATCGCACGCGCGCTGGCCACAGACCCACCCATCGTGCTCTGCGATGAGCCCACCGGCAGCCTGGACTATGAAACGGGCAAGCGCATCTATAAGCTGCTGCGCACGCTTAACCAGAGCCGCAAAAAAACCGTGCTGGTGGTCAGCCACAACGCGGCAGTTGGAGATATAGCCGATCGCGTCATCAGGATGCGTGACGGAGCCATTATGGATATCATCCAGAATACCTCCCCGCTGGACCCAGAGAATTTGAAGTGGTGAAACTGCCTAAAATCCACCTTAAAATGCTGCGCGACCTCAAGGCAGCCAAATTTCAGTTTGGCGCCGTGGTGCTGGTTATCATGATCGGCATTTCACTGTATATCGGGTCCTACAGCGCCTATCTTAATCTCAACAACTCCTACGAGCATTCCTTCGACCTGCTGAATATGGGGGATTACTGGATTAACCTGGATGAGGTCAGCTCCCGCGCTGTAACTGAACTGGATAGTATCCCGGGGGTTACGGCACAGGGCCGTGTTGTCGGCACAGTGCAGATAGACCTGGGACAGGATACGGGGGCCAGGATTGAGGGGCGTGTAATTTCACTTCCGCAAAGTGAGCATCCGCTGGTGAACAATATCATGATCAACAGCGGTTCATATTTCAGCAGAAGCCCGGGCAGGGAAATCCTGATGGAAAAACATTTTGCAGACTGGCATAGGCTTCGTCCGGGTGATAGTCTTATGCTTGAAAGAGAGGGCATCCGGGGCATGTTCACCATCGCGGGGGTAATCAGCAGCCCGGAGTATATCTTTGTCACCAAGAGCGAGCAGGACGTGATGCCGCTGCCGCGCACCTTCGGTGTTCTTTTTATGGCACAGCCGGCGGCCGAGAAGCTCTTCAGCCTGGAAGGCAGGGTTAACGAGATCAACCTGCTGGTGGATAATGGCGTCAGCCATGCGGAAGTCTCACAGAAGATCGAGGAGACGCTGCTGCGCTTCGGTATCCGGCGCGTCACTTTCAAAAATGATCCTGTCTCCATCGAGACGCGAAAAATCGATATCGTACGAGGGGTGAGGTCGGCCTATGTGATCGAGAGGGAAGACCAGATCGTCAATAAGCTTCTCAAGCAGGACCTGGAGAGCTTCCAGCAAATGGCCTTTCTTTTCCCCATGCTGTTTCTCTCCATCGCCTCCTTCACCATCTATGTGCTGCTGAGCAGGCTGGTTGAGTCGCAGCGCGTGCAGATAGGACTCATGCGTGGCCTGGGCTATACCCGGCTGGGCATACTTCTGCACTACACAGCTTTTGCCCTTATCATAGGTATTACCGGCGCCCTGCTGGGCGCCCTGCTGGGCAACTATATCGGGAGCTGGATGACGCGTTTCTATGTGGCTCAGCTGAACTTGCCTTTAACCGTGATTGAGATAAGCTGGAGCACTACCCTGGGCGGTATCATTACCGGTATTGCCATTCCGGTGATAGCAGGCTTTATCCCTGCCTGGTCCACCATGCGGCTCACACCGGCGATTGCCATGCGGCCGGCAGCCCCCGCCAGCGGCCATAAGCTGCTCATCGAAAGAATACTGCCTTTTCTCTCCCGCATGCCATATATTTTCAAGCTGACCCTGCGCAATATCTTCCGCCGCTTCCGCCAGACCCTGTTCATGGCGCTGGGCGTAGCCTTCGCTGTGACGCTGATACTGGTTTCGCTGGCCTTCGTGGATACATTCAACAATGCCCTTTATTCGCAATATGACGTAGTACAGCAGTATGATGCTGTTATCTATTATCAGGGAATGGGTTCGGCGGCCACTGCCAATTACGTGCAGCGCCTGGATGGGGTGGAAAGGGCTGAGGCCGTGTTTCAGGTCCCCTACCGGCTGCGTTACAGGGATACCATAGTGGATACCGCAGTAACAGGGCTGCCTCCAGCTTCAACTATGTTCAATCTGAAATCACCGCAAGGAGAAAAGCTGGAAATCGCCGATGGGGGCATATTACTGCCGCAGTATCTCAAACGCAGATTCGGCGCCGAGATCGGAGATATAGTTGAGCTTGAGCCGCTGGTGGGCACCGTGGGCAGCACACAGAAGCAGATCATAGGCTATGTGGACTTCTTCATGGGTGGTAGGGCTTTCATGTCCCTGAGCGAGGTGCAGGAGATGACGCGCAGCAGTGGTATGGCCACGGGGATCATGATGCAGTTCCACAGCCAGCCCTCTGAGGAACTGATCAAACGGCTCTACGACCTGCCGGGCACAGCCTCCATCGAGTTTGTGGAGGATACAAGGCAGTATATCGACGACCAGATGGCGTTTTTCTGGGCCTTTATCATCTTTATGCTGGTCATGGGCACATCGCTGGGCGTGGCCATCATCTTTAACAGTGTAACGGTCAATGTGCTGCAGCGCACGCGTGAGATCGCGGTGATGCGGGTCATCGGCAGGCGCAACATCTGGATTACGTCTATTATCACCATGGAAAATATCATCGTGGGCCTGTTCGGTGTCATCATCGGTATACCGCTGGGCCAGTATGTGGCATATTATTTCATGAGCACGGCAGGCTCCATGTCGGAGGAAGCCATGACACTGAACCTGTATATAGGAGCCCACAGCTATATTATTGCAGTGGCCATGGCCATGCTGATGCTGCTGGTATCGCAGATGCCAGCCATCAACCAGGTGCGGAAAATGAGCCTGACCACGGCTCTCAAGGACTGGTACGAATAAAGCTCAGGTTTTAACACCCTTGAACTGTAGATGCAGCCACCTGCACCAGGCATCAATGCCTTTCCCGGTCCTGCAGGAAACCTGAAAAAATTTGACCCCGGGGTTAAGCCCCTGTACTACCCTGCGGAAATTTTTCAGGTTGAAGTCTACGTGAGGCAACAGGTCCATCTTGCTAATGACGACCGCATCTGCCCTGGAGAAGATCAAGGGATACTTGAGCGGCTTGTCGTCCCCCTCCGGCAGGCTGGCAATGACCACCTTCTTACTCTCCCCCAGGTTATTTTCTGCCGGGCAGATGAGATTGCCCACGTTCTCTATGATGATGACGTCCAGATCGCTGAGCTTGAGCTTGCCCAGGGCGGAACTTATCATGTGAGCTTCCAGGGAGCAATTGCCCCCCGTATTAATCTGCACAACGGGTATGCCTGTACTGTCAATCTTCCTCGCATCCACATCTGAAGCAATATCCCCTTCGATTACGGACAGCCGCAGTTTATGCCTTAATTTCTCTATCGTGCTCAGGATAAGGCTGGTTTTGCCTGCCCCCGGTGATGACATAATATTGAGGGCCAGCACGCCTCCTTTCTGTATGCGCTGCCGGTTATCCACTGCGATGGCATCATTGGCACTGGAAACTGCTTTTAAGACCTGTATTTTCATGCATCCACCTCGATACTTTCAACATAGCACTCGCCCCCCGTTACTATCTCCAGGTTCAGGCTCCCGCAGCCGGGGCAGCTCCAGGGCATTTCGCTGCTCACAAATTCAGTATCGCAACTACGGCACTTTAATTTTGCGGGTACTTTGCTGATGCTCAGCTCTGCATCGCCCAGCGAGTAGTCCTTTTTCAGTATATTGAAGTAAAAGCTGATGCAGTCCGGCTCAATACCTGAGAGTTCACCGGCCACCACGTGGATAAGGTTGATCTTATGTGCATCAGCCTCCCCGGCCTGCTCCAGTGCAATTTCCAGTATGTTCCTGGTAATGCCTAATTCATGCATTGCTTTCAAACCTGATGCCTTTGATTTTTAGATTATATACGTCCGTTACAATACTGACAAATAATATAGTACTTTAGTAACATTCAAGTGCTTTAATGTAAAAAAATTTTCACATTCACTTTAAAATGCCCTCTTAGCTCTTGACAAACTCATTTCAAATTCATTATTATCTGGTTAAATACATAGGAGGTGAACATTATGCAAGCATACTGCATGAAGTGCCGAACGAAGAGAGAGATGAGCAACCCCAAGACCATTAAGATGAAGAATGGCAAGCCGGCGACCCAGGGCATCTGCCCGAAATGCGGCACCAAAATGTTCAGAATTGGCAAAGCCTAATTATTACCAATTAATATCTGAATAGGGCTTACTTATAGCGAAAGGAAAGATAACCTGTAGTTTGTGGATAATAAATGAAAAGGTTGTCTTTCCTTTCTTGCTAACAGCATATATTTTTACTTCTTCTCGGCCCCGCACAGGACCCGCTTATATATCGGTTCTTTTTATACGACTTTATAAGTTTACTGCCGCGCTGGTATAATTCCTCTGTATTCTTAGATGTATTTGTGAATTATGTTTTCTCTGAACAAGACTGAAAACCTGCCGCAGCATGTGGCTATCATCATGGATGGCAATGGCCGCTGGGCTACCAGGCGCAGGCTGCCCCGCATTGAGGGGCACGAACGGGGTGCGCAGGCTGCCCGCTTGATAATTGAAACGCTTATAGATTATAAAATTCCCTTCGTTACACTGTTTGTCTTCTCTACGGAAAACTGGAACCGCCCTGCTGAGGAGGTGGAAAGCCTTTTCGTTCTCTTACTGCATCACCTGGACGAAGGCCTGAAAGTCGCCAGGGATAAGGGAGCCAGGATCAGGCATCTGGGCAGCATGGAAGAGCTGCCGCTTGAAGTTCAGGAAAAAATGGCCGAGGCAGTTGAAATTACCAGGGAAAACCGTAATATCAATTTGAACTTGGCATTTAACTATGGCGCCAGGGATGAGATCGTGGACGCCGTGCGCGGGATAATACATAGTGGAGTGCCCGAAGGCCAGGTTTCACAAAATCTGATCAATCAGCACCTGTATTCGGCTGGCATACCTGACCCCGACCTCATTATCCGTACAGGAGGTGAAATGCGGCTGAGCAATTTCCTCCTGTGGCAGGCTGCCTATGCAGAAATTTATTTTACGCCCGTACTATGGCCTGATTTCGGCAGAAAGGAGATGGATAGGGCACTCCAATCCTACTGTAAAAGGCAGCGGCGTTTTGGCAGATTATCCCCGGGCGAGGTAAAATCATAAATATGTACAGCTTTCTTGACAACATCAACGGCCCTGCAGATTTAAAAACGATGAAATCATCAGATTTAAAACAGCTGGCGGCAGAGATGAGGGACTTTCTTTTCAGCACGGTCAAGAATACAGGCGGGCACCTGGCCTCCAACCTGGGTGTGGTAGAGCTCACCATTGCCCTGCACAGGGTTTTTGACAGCCCCGGCGATAAACTGGTCTGGGATGTCGGCCATCAGAGTTATGTACACAAACTGCTCACAGGCAGAAAGGAAATGTTCAACACGCTGCGTCAGTATGGAGGCATTTCCGGGTTCCCTGATCCCTGCGAGAGCGACCATGACCAGTTTTGTACCGGCCATGCCAGTACCTCCATTTCCGCTGCTCTGGGCATGGCGCTGGCGCGGGATATCAAAGGTGAACAGCATAATGTGGTGGCTATTATCGGAGATGGTGCCCTCACCGGAGGCATGGCCTATGAGGCCTTGAACCATGCCGGCAACCTGGGCAAGAAGCTGATCATTGTCCTGGCCGACAATGGCATGTCCATCTCTCCCACTGTGGGAGCCATGGCCAGACAGCTTAATAAATTCCGCCTAGATTACCGCGTGAGACAGACAAAAAGGCATACCATGAAGATACTGGCCAGTACAAGGCTGGGTAAGAGCATTGACTGGCTTATCCACCGCCTGACGCGCAGCGCCAAAGCCCTCATTATGCCCACCATGCTTTTTGAGGAATGGGGTTTTACCTATATCGGGCCTATCGATGGCCATAATATCAGCGAAATTGAGACAGCCCTCAGGCAGGCCAAATCGCTGGTGAACCAACCTGCCATTGTTCATGTGATGCTGACCAAGGGCAAGGGCTATGAGCAGTCCGAATGCGAGCCGGTGCTGTACCACAGCCTGCCGCCCGGAAACGGAAGCAAAAGGGCAGCCGTCAGTTACAGCCGGGTATTTTCTCAAACCCTGGCTGGCCTGATGCGGAAGAATGACAGGATCGTGGTAATCACCGCCGCCATGGTTGAGGGCAATTGTCTGGAGAATATCGCCGCGGAATTCCCGCAGCGTTTCTTTGATGTAGGCATCTGCGAAGAGCATGCCGTCACCATGGCAGCCGGCCTTGCTTCCCAGCGTATGATTCCCGTGGTGGCCATCTACTCCACCTTCCTGCAGCGCGGCTTTGACCAGCTGCTGCATGATGTCTGCCTGCAAGATCTGCCGGTAATCTTTGCCATGGACCGCAGCGGCATTGTTGGCGAGGACGGCAAGACGCACCAGGGAATTTTTGATCTCTCCTATTTGAAACTGATGCCGGGCATGATCATGTCCGCACCCAGGGATGAGAACGAGCTGCAGCACCTGCTTAATACTGCAGTCCTTGCAGGACACCCCATGGCTATACGCTATCCGCGTGGTGAGGGCATGGGCGTGGAGATGGACACCGAGCTGCAATTCCTGCCCCCCGGCAAGGGTGAATTAATGCAGGACGGGGATGATATCCTGCTGCTGGCCATCGGCTCCACGGTCTATCCGGCACTGCAGGCAGCGCATATTCTTGGCCAGCGCGGCATCAGCGCCGCTGTGATCAATGCTCGTTTTGCCAAACCGCTGGACGCCGAACTCATCAAAGAATACGCGCTCAAAACTGGCCGTGTGCTTACGTTAGAAGAAAACACGGTCATAGGCGGATTCGGCAGCGCCGTGCTGGAAATGCTCAACGAGGAGAATATCTCCTCTGTGAAGGTCAAAATCATCGGCATACCGGATGTATTTGTAGAGCATGGCTCGCTGGATCTGCTGCGGGGCAAATACGGCCTTGATGCCGATGGCATTGTGCAGAGCGTAATATCAGATTTTACAGAGCTGGACGAGTTACAGGCGCACAGGCTGCGTAATTCATAAGATTCCCTGCCGTTGTATTTCTCATTCATTAAAGGCCTTAAAAAAGCGCAAAAATTCGATATTCTCAAAAACCGTGACAAAACCCCTTATAAAGGTTGCTTTTAACCCAAAGTTATGTTAAACTATTAGTCGCAACTTAATTAAGTTCTTTTCCGAAAAGTGGGACCTTGTTCCCACTTTTTTATTAAAAACTGAACGGCAAAGTCCGGGAGTGGATGATAGATGAAAACTGAATTTATGGTCGCCATTACCCAGCTATCAGCTGAAAAGAACCTGTCCGTGGACCTGGTGATCTCAGCGGTGGAATCTGCGCTTGTCTCAGCTTACAGAAAGAACTCCTTTGACCCTGATCAGGACATCGTTGTCAAGATGAATCCAAATACAGGCGGGGTCAAGGTATTTTTACGCAAGACCGTAGTTGAAAAGGTCGCCAGCCCGGGCATCGAGATCAAACAGAGCGAAGCACGCAAGATCGATAAAAATGCCAGCGTAGGTGATATCATCAGCATTGAAAATACACCGCCGGACGCGGGCCGCATCGCCATTCAGACAGCCAGGCAGGTGATACTGCAGAGGCTGCATGAGGCCGAGCACCATGCCATCTTTGAAGAATTTACCGTTAAAGAGGGCGAGGCCATCACAGGCATGATTCAGCGCGTTACCCCTGATAATATCTATGTTGATGTAGGCAAGGCGGAAGCATTGCTGCCGGCACCTGAACAGGTGCACGGCGAGCGCTATAGGGTAGGTCAGCGCATGAAATTCTACCTGCTGGAGGTATCTAAAGCAGTCAAAGGTCCGCAGATCATCGTCTCCCGCTCGCATAAAAACCTGCTCAAGAAATTATTTGAGCTGGAAGTGCCGGAGGTACACAGCGGCGCCGTGGAAATCAAGTCCGTAGCCCGTGAAGCCGGGCATCGCAGCAAGGTGGCTGTGGCAGCGCGCCAGGAAGGAATCGACCCTGTGGGCTGCTGTGTGGGCCTGCGCGGCATCCGCATACAGAATATAGTGGGTGAGCTCAATGACGAAAAGATCGATGTAGTGCAGTGGGCTGAAGACTCTAAGGCCTTTATTGCCAGTGCGCTCAGCCCGGCGCAGGTCAATCTGGTCGAATTGCAGAAGGATCAGATGTCTGCTACGGTAATTGTGCCTGATAAACAGTTATCACTGGCCATTGGCAAGGACGGGCAGAATGCACGTCTGGCAGCCAAGCTGACCGGCTGGCGTATCGATATCAAGAGCCTGTCTGCATATGAAAAAGAAAAGGCTGAAAAGGCAGCCACGGAAGAAGCGGCTGCACCTGTAGCCGCAGCAAAGCGTAAAACAAAGGCAAAAGCAGCTGCTGGAGAAAAGGCTGCGCCTCAACCTCAGGCAGAACCTGAAGTTATTCCTGAGCCGGTTTTGTCAGAGTTGGAGCCTGAGGAAAAGGCGGAAGAGGAACCCGCAGAAGCTGTGCAGACGGTTGATCTCAAGGATTTTGAGCTGGTACTGACCTCAGCGCCGGCGGCTGGCGAGGGTGTTAGCTCTCAGATCAGATTTGCCGAGGATATTATGCCCTCCAAGGCAGCAGCTGCGAGGAAGAGGAAGAAAGAGGCAGAAATCAAGGACAAAGGCGACAAGGCCAAGAAGTCCAAGGGTAAACGTGTAGCATATGGGGATGAGGAAGAGTTCTAAAGGGGAAAAAAGGGGCAGACCCGTAACTAGACATCTGCCCGAGCGTACCTGCGTTGCCTGCAGGGAAAAGGACCAGAAACGTGGTCTGATCAGGATTATCCGCAGTGCTGAGGGGGTAGAGATTGACCTTAAAGGTAAAAAATCCGGACGCGGGGCATATCTCTGCCCGTTTTATGAGTGCTGGGAGCAGGGGCTGAAGGGGAATCGCCTGGAACATTCGCTTCATACCGTGCTCAAGCAATCAGAGCGCCTGGCACTAGCTGAATATGGAAAAAGTTTGCCGAGAAGAAGTTAAAGAATTATGAGCAGTGAAAAGACAACAAAAACAGCCAGCAAAAAAGCGGAAAAGGCTAAAAAGGAAGAGCCAAAGATACCCGAAATCAGAATCCCCGCCTCAATCAGTGTAAAAAACCTGGCGGATGCCCTGGGCATAAATGCCATCGAGATTATCAAGCAGCTGATGCGCAACGGCATCATGGCCAATATCAACCAGACAATCGATTTTACCATTGCCTCCAAAATTGCCAGCGGACTCGGTTACAATGCGGTCAGGCAGCATGTGCAGCCCAAAATGCAGCAGCCTGTAATTGTGAAAGGTGAGAAGCTCACACCCAAGCCGCCCGTGATTACCATTATGGGGCATGTTGACCATGGCAAGACCAGCCTGCTGGACGCTATCCGCAAGACAAATGTTGTTGCCAGCGAAGCCGGAGCCATCACCCAGCATATAGGCGCCTACCAGGTGGAACTGGACGGGCGTAAAATTACCTTCCTCGACACTCCGGGACATGAGGCCTTCACTTCAATGCGGGCCAGGGGTGCCAATATGACGGATATCGCTGTGCTGGTGGTGGCGGCAGATGATGGTGTTATGCCGCAGACAATTGAAGCAATCAACCATGCCAGGGCCGCCAATGTGCCCCTGGTTGTGGCCATGAATAAGATAGATAAGGCTAATGCCAACCCTGATAAATTGAAAAAGCAGCTGGCTGACCTGGATGTGTTACTGGAGGAGTGGGGCGGCGAGGTTATCTGTGTGCCGGTTTCAGCCAAGAAGGGAGAAGGCATCTCAGACCTGCTGGAGAACCTGCTGCTGGTGGCCGATATGCTGGAGCTGAAGGCCAAGGCCGAGGGTCCGGCTGAAGGCGTGGTGGTTGAATCCAAGATGGACAAAAGTAAGGGACCGCTGGCTACGCTGCTGGTGCAGAAAGGCAGCTTGAAGATATCTGATATCGTCGTCATTGGCACTTCCTTTGGCAAGGTAAAGGCCATGTTCAGCGACACCAGCAGCCCCATCAAGCATGCCGGGCCGGCAACACCTGTCGAGGTACTCGGCTTAAGCGAGGTAGCCCAGGCGGGGGATACCTTTAAAGTCGTCAAAGATGAGCACGATGCCCGCGTGCTGGTAGAGAAGCATAGGAGCAGGGAGATGGATTCGCTCCGTGCACTCAGCCTGAGCGATTTTTCTGCCCAGATCAGCAGCGGCCAGGCCAAGGAACTCACCATCGTGCTCAAGACCGATGTCCAGGGCAGCATTGAGCCTATCAGGGACTCGCTGCAGCAGTTGAGTACGGATAAAGTAAAAGTCATGATCATTCATGCCAGCAGCGGCAACATCACGGAGAGCGATGTCATGCTGGCGCTGGCCTCCAAGGCCATCATTGTGGGCTTCAATTGCAGGCGGGAAGCGGGCGCGCAGCGCCTAGCGGATCTGGAGAAAGTGAGTATCCGCTATTATAGCGTGATCTATGACCTCATCGGAGATGTAGACAAGGCACTCAAGGGCATGCTTGAGCCAACCTACGAGGATGTGGTGGAAGGACAGGCAGAGGTCAGGGCTGTTTTCGCGGTAGCCAATAAGACTAAAGTAGCAGGTGTGATTATCAAGGACGGCAAGGTCAGCCGTGACGCCATGGCGCGGGTCATCCGCAACAGCGAAATTATTATTGATACACAGGTAAGCAGCCTCAAGCGCTTCAAGAATGATGTCAGGGAAGTGAATACGGGAATGGAATGCGGTGTCGCACTGGCAGGGTTTAATGATATACAGGTCGGCGACATCATACAATTCCATAAAAAAGAAAAAGTAGGCTAACCCCCGTAGCCGGGAGCGGGAAGTTTCACACTCCATGTCCACTCTTTTTCAAGGAGTACGATTATGACCAGGCGAGCCGAACGTGTGAGCAATCTCATCAGACAGGAAATCTGCGAGCTGTTGCAGGAACATGTCAATGACCCCCGGCTGAATGCCCTCATCTCTGTCACCAAGATCTCCACCAGCCCTGATTTGAGGAATTCTAAAATTTATGTCAGCGTTCTGGGCGACAAAGAGAAAGCACAGGATGTGCTCAAGGGATTTAAGTCCGCGGCGGGCTACTTCAGGCGCGAGCTCAGTCAAAGGCTGACTACCAGGGTCGTTCCCGAGCTAATGTTTGAACTCGATGATTCCATCGAACGCGGTGTGCGCCTGCTGAATTTTATTGAACAGGTTGCGGCTGATGATGCCAGACAGGAAGATAAGCGGCATACTCAACCTGAATAAGCCGCAGGGACAGACCTCTCACAGGGTTATTGCCTGGCTGAGAAAACTCAGTGGCGAGCAGCGCATTGGCCATACCGGCACGCTCGATCCTATGGCCAGCGGCGTATTGCCGGTGCTCTTTGGACAGGCTACCAGGATCTCCCGCTTCCTCTCGATAAAAGATAAGGCCTATCTGGCTGTGGTTGAGCTTGGTATTACTACGGATACCTATGATGGCGAGGGGAAAATAGTCAGGCGAAAAGATTACACGGGAATCACACCGGCACAGGTTGAAGCTGCTCTGCAGTCTTTCAGGGGGAGTACAGAGCAGGTGCCGCCGCTTTTCAGTGCCATCAAATACAAGGGCAAACACTATTATGAGCTGGCGCGAAAAGGTGTAGAGATCCAGCCCAAAATACGCAGGGTACATGTCCACAGCCTGGAACTGGTCAGTTTTGAACTTCCCCTGCTCTCTCTCAGTATTGAATGCGGCAGCGGTACCTATATCCGCTCGCTGGCCCATGACCTGGGGGAGAAGCTGGGACCCGGAGGCCATTTGCAGGCCTTGATACGCACACGCAGCGGGATTTTCCGCATTGAAGAAGCCATCTCCCTGCCGCAGGTAGAGGCCGCTTGCAGAGAGGGAAGCTGGCCGCAGCTGCTCTATCCCCCTGATTATGCCATGAGGGATTGGGATGAGATTGCCCTTAATGCAGCACAACTGAAGATGCTTAGAGATGGCCTCTCGATTCCCCTGCCGGAACTGATCCCGGACGGAAGACCTGTACGTGCCTATGATGCAGACGGCCACCTGGCCGCGCTATTGAAGTATCATGACGCTGACAGTGGCTGGAAGCATGAAGTGCTGTTCAACCCTTAGCGCAGTTCGTCTATGCGCGCCATGATTTTTTGTATGAGTGCCTGTGGATTCTGCAGCAGTATTTCGTCACGCAGGTGAATTGCACTGGCGCTCTGCAGCACCTCTTCTGCTATCTCCAGCGTGAGTAAATTATCCTCGTTATGGGCATCCGAATTGACCAGCATTTTTGTACCTGCCTGCATTGCCATCTGAGCCACGTGGCCGTTGGTATCCCTGTGCCCGCGGCGGGCGGAAAGCTCCAGGTATTTGCCGTTTTTGGCTGCCAGTGCGGCTTCATCCTGTGTCAGCAGGCCGGGATGTGCCAGGATGTCCACAAAGGGACAATTCAGTGCTGCCAGGTTGGTGCCCCTGGGTACAGGCTCCTGAATGGTTTCACCATGTACCACGATCAGCATAGCTCCCAGTTCTCTGGCGGCCTCTGCCACGCTGTGGATGGCGTCCGGCGGTAGATGCGTAAGTTCCACGCCGGGGATAGCATTGATACTCCAGTATCTTCTTGCCAGTGCGCAGTCCTCACGCAGTTCGCTGATCATGCGCTCCAGCGAGCCCAGTGCCACATGGTCGGTGATGCCTATAGCGGCATAGTCCTTGATCATTGCGCGGTTGATCAGCTCGAGCGGAGAAAGCACCCCGTCGCTGTGAAAAGTGTGCGTATGCAGATCGTAAAGCATCATATTAAGTTAGCATAAAAGTCTTGCTATATACAAGAGCAGCAATTATAATATACAGATGTTGTCGGGCTCTGGGTTAGTACAGAGCCGTATGAGGGAATGGGAAATTTGATTTCATCCACGAAAGGAGTGGGTTTAAAATGGGAAAAGTAAATGTCGCTATTATCGGGGTTGGCAACTGTGCCTCGTCGCTGGTACAGGGCGTATCTTATTACAAGAATGCCAAGGAGGGGGATAATATACCCGGCCTGATGCATGTTGCTCTGGGCGGCTATCATATCAAGGACATCAACTTTGTGGCTGCCTTTGATATTGATAAAAACAAGGTGGGCAAAGACCTGGCCCAGGCCCTTTATAACAAACCCAATAATACTTTTAAGTTCTGCGAAGTATCCAACCTGGGTGTCAAGGTTGCGCGCGGCATGACGCATGACGGCCTGGGCAAGTATCTCTCCAAGGTGATCGAGAAGGCGCCTGGCCCCACAGCCAATATCGTGGGCATACTCAAGGACACCAAAACGGATGTAGTGTTGAATTATCTGCCCGTGGGCAGCGAAGAAGCCACCAAATGGTATATCGAGCAGGTGCTGGATGCGGGCTGCGGTTTTATCAATTGTATACCTGTTTTTATTGCCAGGGAGCCATACTGGTATAGCCGTTTTGCAGAGGCCGGCCTGCCCATTATTGGCGATGATATCAAGTCGCAGGTGGGCGCAACCATTGTTCACCGCGTGCTGACCAGGCTCTTCCGCAACCGCGGCGTTAAACTATTGAAAACCTACCAGCTTAATTTTGGCGGCAATACCGATTTTCTCAATATGCTGGAACGCGAAAGGCTGGAATCCAAGAAGATTTCCAAGACTAATGCCGTCACCTCTCAGCTTGATTATGAGCTTCCTGCAGAAGATGTACATGTCGGCCCCAGTGACTATGTACCCTGGCTGCAGGACCGCAAGTTCTGCCATATACGCATGGAGGGGCAGACCTTCGGCGACGTGCCGCTGAACGTGGAGATGAAACTGGAAGTGTGGGACAGCCCCAATTCCGCCGGCGTGGTTATCGATGCCGTCAGGTGCTGCAAGCTGGCGCTGGACAGGAGTCTATGCGGATCGCTGGTGGGGCCGTCTTCCTATTTTATGAAATCACCGCCCATCCAGTTTTCTGATGATGAAGCGCGCAGGCGCACAGAGGAATTCATCTCCGGGCAGGGCCAGGAAAGCCCGATCTGCCTGCCTGAAGAATGCGGCGCAGCTCCAACAAAAGCGAAATAACACAGCGGCAACAGGCCCTGCCCGTACGAGCTGAGCAAGATTGAAGATAGGTTTAGTTTCACCATATGACTATTCTTTCCCGGGCGGTGTAGTCCAGCACATTTCCCACCTGGCTAAGCATTTCCAGCAGAAGGGACATCAGGTTAAGATACTGGCACCCTGCCTGCGTGAAGGAGCACATTACTTTGAAGAGGAAGTCACCAGCATCGGGCGGCCTTTCCCCATCCCCTACGGCGGCACCATAGCCCGCATCCCCCTTTCTCCCTGGCTGCCCGCACAGGTGCGGCACATCTTGAAAAAGGAGAAATTCGATATACTGCACATGCACGAACCCTACGTGCCTATGCTGTGCCTGAGCATACTCATGCAGTCCAAAACGGTCAATGTGGGAACTTTCCATGCTTACAATACCACTTCCAGGGGATACAGGCCGCTAAAGCCTATCTTCAAGCGCCTGATTAACAGGCTGGATGCCAAGATCGTCGTTTCCAAACCGCTGCATGATTTTTTGAACAGGTATGTGCCCTCCAACTACCAGGTTATTCCCAACGGCATAGACGTCGAGCGTTTTGTGCCCCATGGACCGGTCAAGGATCAGTTCATGGATGATAAAATCAATATCGTATTTGTGGGCAGGCTGGAAAAGCGTAAAGGCCTGGAGTATCTCATCCGTGCCTGTGCCCTGATCAAATCAAAATTCGATAGTTTCAGGTTGATCGTGGTTGGTCCCGGTACTAGGCTGCGCCCGGGCTATGAAAGGCTGGCGGACAGTCTGGG
>CAZTHJ010000014.1:0-15496 GCA_964613565.1 uncultured Dehalococcoidales bacterium
GGTGATTACCGGCATTCTGCTATATTTTCCCCCGGCAGCCTTTCTGGCACAGGACAGCTGGAGCCGGCTTGTACACAGGATAGCCGCTGTTATATTTGTGTTGGCGCCCCTAATCCAACTCATAGCCAACCGCAAGACTGCTATCGCCTCAATCAAGGCTGCATTTACCTGGGGCAAGGCTGATCTGGATTGGGCACAGGCTATGCCTAAATACTATTTTCTTGCCGATGAGAAAAGCATGCCGCCACAGCCAGAAATGAATACCGGCCAGAAAATGTGGCTCACACTGCTGCTCATCTTCGGCCCTATTTTTACCATTACAGGCATTATCATGTGGTTTTTTAAGGCCTTTATACCGCAGGGACTTTTCCAGTGGATGATATTTATACATGATGTTTCATTTATACTGATTATACTCATGTTCCTTGTGCATATTTACCTGGGTGTAATTCATCCTTTAATGCGGAAACATGGCGGTGCCATGCGCAGTATGCTGGACGGCAAAGTTACCAAAGAATACGCCCAGTCTCATCACGGCAAATGGTATGAAGAACAAAAATAAAGTTAATCCCAAAGATTCGTTTTGAGCGAGAGTTACAGGACTACTATACAAAAAATCCAGGAAAGACTGGCAGAGAAGCAGCAGCCTCTGCCAGATTCTTTATTATTCTATAGCCAGATACTGGCTGCCATTGCTTCCTCGGGCATTTCACCAAGTGACATCACCCAACATAAAAAGGACCTCTTTGCCAGGCGCATGGCGCATAATAAGCATGCTCTGCATTTGAATGACATTCCCGTTGACTTGGAGGCGACAGGCCGCCTGCTTGCCAGGCTGGCTGAAATTGTGGCCAAACAGTTCCCCCATATGCAGGAGGAGAGTGGAAGGCTTTTGGTTATTGCCCGGGATAAGGGGGCGCTGAAGGAGAGGCTTCAGATGTGGTACAGCGACCCTGGTGATGGGGCTGGAGTGGCCAATAGCCTGCTACACGGGTCCATATATCCCACGTTGCTGTCACTTGCAGAAAAACTGCAGGACAGCATACCCCGTGACTCGTGGAGCAGAGGGTTTTGCCCCATTTGCGGTGGCAAGCCTGATTTTTCCTATTTGGAGAAAGAGCATGGTGCCAGGTGGCTGGTTTGTTCAAGGTGCGATACAGAGTGGGAGTTTTACCGGCTTGTATGCCCCTTTTGCAGCAACGCAGACCATGGTATGTTGTCATATATCACGGATGAGCAGGGAATATACAGGTTATACCTCTGCGACAAATGCCGCGGATACCTCAAATGCATTGATGCCAGAAAGACTGAGGATGATGTATTAGTACCGCTGGAACGCATCTTAACATCGTCCATGGATCAGCAGGGACTGGATAAAAACTATACCGGCCACTGATGAGTCGCCTTCCATAGTATTCAAATTCATTGATTGTATTTATAGCCGATGTTATAATGATCAATGTAATCAGGTATCGGTTGAAGGAGGAGTTGCATGCCGTTTAGATTAGGCTTGCCAGAAATAGTCATCATCCTGGTCATCGTTCTGATTATCTTTGGAGTGGGCAAATTGCCACAGATCGGTGGCGCCATCGGTAAGAGCCTGAAGGAATTCCGAAAGGCAAAAAACATAGTAGAGGACGATGACAAAAAAGAAGATGACTCTGCTGCCAAAGTGAAGGAAGAAGAGCTAAAGAAAGAGGGCTGATCTTTTCCCCACCTTGCCTCTGGTTTTTTAATTCCTATTCTGTGCTTACCCGAGTTCTTCGATTGATCTGCGTTTAAGGGGTGAAATGAACTTCTTTGGTCTAGGCGGACTTGAAATCGTACTTATTCTTCTTCTGGGCTTTCTATTTTTCGGACCTGAGAAATTACCCGGCATTGCTGCCAAAGCCGGCAAATTCATGCGCAACTTTTCCAAAGCCACGGGAGAGCTTCAGAGAACACTGACCTCGGAGATATCCATAGAAAAGGAATTACAGGAAAATAAACCGAAGAGCTCTTCCGCCACACCTATTAATAAACCTGAAGACAAGAGCGATTCTGCCCGCGAGAAGAAGGAAGAAAATAGCTAACCCTAATGACTGATGAAAACAAGCTGACGTTTTTAGGTCATCTACGAGAACTAAGAACCCGCATATTCTGGTCCGTTATAGCCATATTGGTAGCACTGCCGGTGGCCTACCTGCTAACCGACAATTTCCTGCAGCTGCTTATCGGCATCGCGCCGAGCGTGGAGTTGATCTATACCGAGGTCACAGAAATGCTGGGTACCTATATCAAGGTGACTTTAATCCTGGCATTCGTGCTGGCTCTGCCATTTTTGGTTTACCAGGTAATCATCTATATCCGTCCTGCCCTCACCAAGAGGGAAAGACTTTATGTTTATACGCTGCTGCCTGCCATCTTTATACTTTTTTGTATCGGCGCAGTATTTGCCTACCTCATCCTGCTGCCACCTGCCATGAATTTTCTACTCACCTTCAATACCGAGATCGCCAAACCCATGATAAAAATAGCCAACTATTTCTCTGTGGTAACCAGGCTCATCTTCTGGGTGGGAATGTGCTTTGAAATTCCATTGGTCATGTTTTTTTTCACCAAGATAGGCATAGTAAAGCCTGCCTGGCTGGCAAAATTCAGGAAAGGTGCCATTCTACTGGCATTTGTTCTCGGCGCTATTATCACGCCGACGTTCGACCCTATAAATCAAAGCCTCGTGGCAATACCTATTATTGTTTTATACGAAATTGGTATACTATTATCCAGGCTGGCAAAACCCAAAAGAAAAGAAATAGCGCAGGGGAGCGTATGAGTCCCGGTGGGCTTCGCGGACTTCAAATCCGTTGGGAGGCATACAATATGTCTTCGGTGGGTTCGACCCCCATACGCTCCCGCCACGTTCGAATACTTTAGCCCTCTCGTCACAAAATGGTAAGCTTATTACGTCAAGTGGTAAGCAATGACCTTCCCTAGCTCTTGAGCAGTTGGACTACCTAATACAACAAGCTGAGACTGTCAGGAATAAGGCTATCATATCCCTCTTTACTGATACGGGGCTTCGATTATCTGAACTAGCCAAGCAATCCCCATACTTTTAGCCGTACTTTTGCCAGCATATTGGCTAATAGAGGGGTAGATAGTCTGCATATCATGAGGCTGGGAAGGTGGGAGTCAATCCAGCTGGTTGAAAGATATACCAGGTCAGTTAAGTTTAAAGATAGTCTGAAGTTTTATAAAGCACCATTGGGTTAGAACAATCCTGCTCTTTATGTTGTTTTAACGATTATTCAAAGATATAATAGCAGAAGATTGGATTTTATAGATACGCTCAGTAATACATTAGGCATAGTAAGCATTGTTATCGGCATTTTGCTACTACCATTGTTTGGCTGGCTTTTTTGGAATGGGATAAAGGACAGGGATAAGACTTCTATTATTGTATCGGTTTTTATTCTAGCCTTTGCCATATTAGTCTTTATAGGTGCGTATTATATGTTTACGCAAGGCCTGCTACGCAGAGCTTTCTAAATGACTGAGCTATTTGACCTTTCCACCTAAAACAGCAATATCCCGAATTAGAACCCTTAGTAATAGCAGAACTGAGACAGAAATATTACAATTACCTCAATACCCGCTCATCACCAACGCGTTTTGTAATCTTCATGCTGTCCATATATTCCAGAAGCGCCAGGGCATATTTCCTGCTGGTGGAGAACATATCTCTAACCTGAGCCACGGTTATTTTCCCATTACTTCTAATAATTTGGCTAATTTTGTCAACCATTTCATCATAGGCCTGGCGTGAAAAAATAACCCCCTCGGCAACCTTTACAATATTCTTTTGCTCAATCAAGCTCTTCAACAAATCCACATCCAGTTCCATATCTAATTGAGGTGCATAGGGATTTTTATTGAGCATGTTCATTAATTGGTCCACCCTTTGCTGCTGCTCCGCAGACATGCTGACCCGATGATCAGGATGCCGCACATTAACGCCTTCCTCCACAACCAGCTTATCTGCAAACAACTTGCGCAGCAAAGGTGAGCCCGGGCTGATACCCAGCTTATTGATGAATTCCCCTTTTGGCATCCCCTGCCTCACGGCATATCTCGCGTGGTACTGTTTTAATATCTTATTGGATTTCTCCAATATTTTCTGCCAGTGATCCGGGGTAAATATATACCTATCTTTGTCCACTTCAAATGCCAGCAATCTGCCTTTTACGAACAATTCTTGCAGGGCATTGTTGATAGCTTCCTGTACAAGTTTGCTCTTTGCCAGCAGGTCGCTCTGCTTAATTATGTGCTCTGTGCCAACTACAGATAAAATAACATCCTCAGGAATATCAGACTCCATGCTTGTCAATTGAGAGATTGTCCCGGAGTGATAACGCTTATGTCTTACTGCAACTGGATTCATAATGACCCCGCCACCCAGGGTTCTCATGGGTGACCTTATGATAAAATGATCACCCTTGACAACGGCTAGCGGTTTATCTGTAGTAACCTGTATCCATGCCTCCATACCTGAAGTTACTTCATCTAAATTTAATAAATGCAGTTTGGCATTTACTTCTGCCGAACCGGTAAAAAAGCTAACTTCAGCACCATGCCGCAAAGGATTGGGCAAATCCTTCAAAATTTTCAATTTGCAGTCCATTCTGCTCGAGGGAAGTAGCAGGCCAGGCAATGAAATTACGTCTCCACGAACTATTTCCTCAGTATTGATGTTAGCAAGATTTATTGCTACCCTGCTGGCAGGTTTAACGCTCTGTTTTTTCGCTTTGTGGCTCTGTAATCCCCTGATCCTTGCTTTCTTCCCTGATGGCAATATCTCCACCTCCTGGCTGACAGAGAATGTGCCCTCAATCAGCGTCCCCGTAACTACAGTGCCGGCCCCGGTGATGGTAAAGATTCTATCCACATAAAGCCTGGGCATGCCAATGTCCTTACGCCTTTGCGCATGCTCAAGCATGTTTTCAATTTCCTTTTCGAGATCATCAAAGCCTTCGCCAGTTACCGAAGAAACCGCAATAATCGGCGCTTTTTCCAGAAATGTTTCGGCCACCAAATCCCCTATTTCAAGTGAGACAAGGCTCAGGGTATCGCTATCGACAAGGTCCTTTTTTGTTATCACCACAATACCTTGCTTTATGTCAAGTAATTTCAGTATTTCCAGATGTTCTATTGTTTGTGGTTTTATGCTTTCGTTGGCAGCAACGATAAACAGGGTTATATCTATGGCACCGACACCCGATAACATGTTCTTGATAAACCTTTCGTGTCCCGGCACATCGATAATGCCCACTTCCTCGCCGCTCTTTAATTTTAACCAGGCGAAGCCCAGATCGATGGTCATTCCCCTTTCCTTTTCCTCGCGCAACCTGTCAGGGTCTATTCCAGTCAGCCTGTTAATTAAGGCAGACTTACCATGATCTACATGTCCTGCAGTACCAATAACAAACATTTTTAAATCATTTCCATGAAGTGCCGGTTACGCCAGCCATGCCGTAAGTCAGGCGACAGAGTACACTCAATATCTTCAAGTTAAACTATTTACTAAATAAGCGTTTTAATGCGTCAGTGACAAGGATATCCTGATGGGGCAGGACAGTTCTGGGATCCAGAAATAAGGTGTTTTCTTCAACCCGACCGATTATTGGCGGATCATTATTTCTCATTTGATCAACTGCCTGCTGAAGAGTAATGCTTCGCCTTTTGGACTTATCAAATTTTATGGCTACCAGCTTAGTTGGAATGGATTCACCGGGCAAACTGCCTCCTCCTATCACGGAGTATCCATCGATCACCTCCGTATAATCAGATATATGTCCGGCCCAGTCCCTGGCACGTTTGTAGATTTCTCCCGTCTCCATGGAAATCATTTGCCAGAGCGGAATATTATTATCAGCTACAACTTGAAGGTAATGTAAAAATGTGGCCCAGATAGCAGCCAGGCGGATTTTATCGATCCGAATTGCCCTTGCCAGGGGATGTTTTTTCAGCTTGTCGATATAAATCCTTTTTCCAGCGATTATACCGGCCTGAGGCCCTCCTATAAGCTTATCGCCCGAGAAGCAAACTAAAGAAACCCCTGCCTCTAGTATTCGCTGCACAGTGGTTTCATGCTGAAGACCGGAATACTTAGCTGTATCCATAAGACAGCCGCTTCCCTGGTCATCTATAACCGGGATGCTATATTCCCGCCCCAGCGCTACCAGTTCGGCAAGTTCAACCCGGTGCGTAAACCCTTCAATGCGAAAATTGCTGGGGTGTACTCTCAGCAATATGGCCGTCCTGGGAGTAATGACCTTTTCATAATCCTCAATATATGTACAGTTTGTAGTTCCTATTTCAACGAGCCTGGCTCCGCTTTGTTTCATTACATCTGGGACCCTGAACCCCCCTCCTATCTCAACAGCCTCGCCGCGTGAAACAATCACCTCTTTCCTTTTAGCTAAAGCCGTAAGGCAGAGCAGAACTGCCGCAGCATTGTTATTAACGACCAGGGCAGACTCAGCTCCCGTCACCTCACATATTACTTTTTCTACATGTACATGGCGTGACCCTCTGGAACCTTTGCTAATATCAAATTCGAGATTAGAATAACTTGATGATACGCTCTCCATAGCTTTAATTGCGGATGAGCTGAGCACAGCCCTACCCAGATTTGTATGCAGGATCACGCCAGTAGCATTTATCACTGGCCTTAATGACGGTTCGCACAAACCTTCCATATCAGAAACAATCTCTTCAACCATCTGATCAAGTGAAAAGACATGCCCTCCTTCTTTTATCTTTTGCCTGTGTAATTCAAGAATTCTGCGCGCGTGCTCCACAATTAGTTTTTGAGGGAAATGATTTGATAAAATGCGCAACCGTTTATGCGAAATTACCCTATCAACGCTGGGCAGATGTTTCAGTTCATTGCCGCTCATATTAAGACATTCTACTACAAGTAACCATCAGTGCAAAGCCAGGCACGTTTACTAATATATATAACCAGTGTTAGAATTACCCCAAACTAATATTCATGAGGTATGATTTTGCCAAGTAAAAAGGCTATCAATCTTACCCAGATGGTAAGCGGCGCAGGCTGAGCCTCAAAACTGGGTCCGGGTGACCTCTACAAAGCTCTCTGCGGTATCGACCTGGTGAAGGACACCAATGTTATCCGTGGCATGGAAAGCATGGACAATGCAGGCGTTTACAGGCTCAGGGATGATCTGGCTATTATCCAGACGATCGATTTCTTCACACCGATCGTGGATGATCCTTTTGATTTCGGGCAGATCGCTGTTGCCAACTCGCTCAGCGATATCTATACCATGGGCGGAAAACCCCTGACTGCTCTGAATGTGGTCTGTTTTCCCAGCGAGCAACTTGATATCTCTATCCTGCAGGAATTATTAGCAGGCGGGGCAGATAAAATGAAGGAGGCTGGTGTAATTCTGATAGGCGGCCACAGCGTAAGCGATAAAGAGTTGAAATACGGACTCTCCGTGACAGGGATTATTCATCCGGAGTTCTTAATCACCAATTCAGGCGCTAAACCCGGTGATGTATTAATACTCACAAAACCTTTAGGCACAGGCATCATCAGCACCGCTATGAAAGCGCATAAAGCCAGCATAAGTGTAATCAAGGCATTTACCCAAAATATGTCAATGCTGAATAAGACGGCCTCTGAATTGATGCTCAAGTACAGAACGAATGCCTGCACCGATATTACGGGATTTGGCCTGATAGGGCATATGGTACAGATGTCACAAAACAGTGCGGCCGGTATTTCTCTTGATTCCAAGTCTCTGCCACATTATGTAGAGGCAAAAAAATACGCCATGCAGGGTTTTTGCCCAGGCGGCATGCACAGGAACAGGGACTTCTACGGCAAATATGTCAAATTCTATCGTAAGCCAGACGATTTTACAGATGCTATTATCTATGACCCGCAGACTTCGGGCGGACTGCTGATATCCGTGGCCTCGTCTGATGCCTCAAAATTACTGAATAAGCTTATCAAAGCAGGTTACAAAGATGCCTCCATCATTGGCAATATAGTAAGCGATTTTCCAGGCAATGTCCTTATTAATTAAATTACAATGATATCTATAAGAAATAATGGTGTATAATCACCTGAATAACTTCAATTTCACAGAACAAGGGATATACTTATTCGTCGTATGAATCTGGATGCAGGCAGAGATTAATATTCTATATCAAAAATTACCCAAACGAATCAGCGGCATGGCTGACCTGGCGTATAATCTATGGTGGAGCTGGAACCTGGAAGCCAGGGAACTTTTCAAGGTGCTGGACCGTAACTTATGGACTGCTACCGTACATAATCCTGTGCAACTACTGCAGCAAATACCCCAGTCATCGCTGGTCAGCGCTGCACAGAATCCGGAGTTCTTGGACAGGTATGATTTGGTGATGGATAAGTACCATAGCGCCATTTCAGCGTCGTCTACCTGGTTCAGTCAGACATACCCTGAACTGGCGCAACATAAAATTGCATATTTTTCCCTGGAATTTGCCATACACAACTCTCTTCCGATATATGCGGGCGGTCTGGGAATTCTGGCCGGTGATTATTGCAAAGAAGCGAGCGACCTGGGTCTACCCATGACTGCGATAGGGTACATGTATCCACAGGGATACTTTCACCAGCATGTCGATAAAAATGGTTGGCAGGAAGAAATCTACGAGCAGTTAAATTTTGCAGAATCTCCCATTTCACATGTGCTATCGTCAGACAATACCCCTTTGAAAGTATCTGTTCCTTTGGATGATCATTCGGTCTTTGTCTCTGTCTGGCAGTTAAACGTAGGCAGGGTAAAGCTGTATCTTCTGGATACCAATCTGGAAGATAACGCACCGCTTGACCGGAAGCTCTCTGCACGTCTCTACATCGGGGACAGGGAAACCCGCCTCAGGCAGGAGATTGTAATAGGAATAGGAGGTGTCCGGGTATTGCGCGCTTTAGGGATCAAGCCTTGTATCTGGCATGCCAATGAGGGTCATACCAGTTTTATGATGCTTGAGAGAGTCAGGGAACACGTAGCGGAAGGAGCTACTTTTGAGGAAGCAGTCAAGACTGTAAAGTCGTGTACCATTTTTACTACTCACACACCCGTGCCGGCGGGCAATGATGCCTTTCCTCTGTATCTAATCGACAAATATTTACACAGGTTCTGGGAGGCTTTGAATACCAGCAGGGATACCTTCATCTCTCTTGGTACCCAGGACTCAGACAGGGACACATTCAATATGACAGTGCTAAGCATGAACTTATCTTCTCAGCGTAACGGTGTCAGCCAATTACATGGAGAAACCTGCCGCAGAATATGGCATGATTTGTGGCCGGATATTAAGGAAAATGACGTGCCCATTTCATATATTACCAATGGCGTGCATGCCCCCACCTGGATTTCACCACAGGCCAGCAGGCTTTTCGATAAATATCTGGGCGCTGACTGGAGAAACATGCACGATGAGCCGGCTCTATGGCAAAAAATCAACAATATTCCAGACGATCAAATCTGGGCCATGCGGCGATGGCTCAAATATAAATTAATCAAGACTCTCGAAGACCGCATCAGGGAAAGGTGGTCTGAAACGGGTCTCGTTCCTGCGCAAACGGTGGCCATGGGCTCACTTATGGATACGGAGATATTAACGCTTGGTTTTTGTAGAAGAGCAACCGAATACAAGAGAGCAACACTTATCTTTAATGATATCAACAGGCTTAAATTAATTCTTAAGAATAAGCAAAGACCCGTACAAATAATATTTTCCGGCAAAGCTCATCCTGACGATGTAACGGGTAAATATATCATCCAGGAAATTTACAAACTTGCCGGAGACCCTGATTTTGAGGGCAGGATTGCTTTCGTTGAGAACTATGATATGCATATGGCCAGATATCTTGTTCAGGGAATTGATGTCTGGCTGAGTAATCCCAGATGGCTGGAGGAAGCCAGCGGAACCAGCGGCATGAAATCTTGTCTCAACGGGGGAATGCAGCTCAGCGTCCTTGACGGCTGGTGGTACGAGGGCTTTAATTGTTTGAACGGTTGGGCAATAGAGAATACCCCACCTACCAGCAACAGGGAGTCTCGAAATAGGGAAGACGCAGACCAGATTTATCGACTTTTAGAAGAAAAAATAGTACCTCTTTATTATGAAAGGGATATTAATGGAGTTCCGCTGGCATGGATACAGATGATCAAGGAGTCCATGCGATCTATTGTACCCTTCTTTAATACCCGCAGAATGATGAAGGAGTACACCAAATCGGCTTATCTAATAACGCTCTCCAACTGCAATATGGCCCACAATCATATACCCCCGGGTAAACAAGCCCTTGACTATAGTATTTAGAGCATCTTTTTCATAGCAAGAAATCACGTTTTCTTAAAGCGTGTCTTTATTGTCAAACCATTATACAGGTGCTTCGATAACTATGGCTGTGCCTCTGCCAGCTTCGGATATTATGTCCATCGTCCCGCCTAGTAAACGTGAACGTTCCTTGATTCCAGCCAGACCCAATTTGCCGTACCTGGTTAAATCCTCCGGCTGACAGGTGAAGTCCAGGCCCTTGCCGTTATCCGTTACCATCAATTTTACGCTGCCGGGGGTATACTTTACACTTACCTCCGCTTTGGAGGCATCCGAATGCTTCCAAACATTTCTTAATGCTTCCTGAATAATCCTGTACAAAATTAATTCAACTTCTGTCTGCAGCCTTCTTACATTACCCTCCACGTTAAAGGCTACCGCAATACCCGAGATTTCCTGTACGCTGTTTGCCAGCCACTCCAGTGCCGGAATCAAGCCCAGTTTATCTAAAGTCGGAGGTCGGAGATCCTGGCTAAGCCTTCTCACCCCTGCGATTATGTTATTTGTTTCCTGCCTCAGATTTGCCATCAAATTTTGTTTCTCGCTATCTGGGGCACTATTGTTGTCCATCACATCATCTATTTTACGTGCCAGCACTACCATGGACTGAATAGTATCATCGTGAAGTTCTCTGGCAATTCTCTTTCTCTCCTCCTCCTGTGCCTGGGTAACCTGCTGCAGGTAGAAATGCAGGTTTTCCTGCATACGTTTTTCCTCGGTAATATCGCGTGCAATATGCTGAAACGCCCAGGGTTTTCCCTCCGCCAGGAGCAGGCTGCTTGATAACTGCACCTGTACTTCTATACCATCCTTTTTGATTATTTTAACTTCATATATAATTCCAGACTCACGGGTTTGAAGCAGGTCGGAACGAATATTGTGCGCCAATTCCCTGCTTTCATGGGCAAAAAGCTCGCTGGCGCGCAATAAGTACAATTCAATAACCGTATATCCTGTCAAACGGGAACATGCACGGTTAGCCGCAATGATATTATCCCCCATATCATGCAGCCAGATGGCGTCATGAGCATTCTCGAATAAGTTACGATATTTTTCCTCTGATATTCTCAGTTTTTCCGCAATATTTTTTTCCTTTTGATAAATACGCGCGTTATCTATCGCTACGCCGATTTCATTTCCAATAGCAAGGGCTGTCTCCCTCTCCTCATTGGTAAACATATATTTATTCTTGGTAGCAATGCACAGGGTACCCATGACCTTGTTCTTGGATTTCAGCGGTACGATAAAATGCGACCGTAAGTTCTCAAAACTGACAGCCTCAGTTTTTGTTAAGCGCGCATCATCCTGGATATCCTCAATATATTCCGCCACGCCGGATGCAGCAACAAAGCCGTTTACGCCTTCGCCAAATTTGAGTTTATCCACCCGTTTGGCAAACTGTTCTGACACTCCCTTATGTGAAGACATTCTCAAAACACCTGCCTCTTCATCATATAAAAAGATTAATGCCGCATCCACATTCATAACCTGTATTACACTTTCAGTGCTGGCGTTCAACACCTGGCTCAATTCAAGCGACTGAGAAACTGCGCTGGCTATTTTATCCAATACTGACAGTTGTATGCGGTGTTCCCTCTCCCTGCGTAGAGAAATAAAACTAACTGAGACCATAATGCCAACCAGGAATACGGATATCGTCTCAAATAAAGCATCGCCAAAATCAGATGACAGCAGGAATACACGCGGCAGCATGCAAAACAGGGCACACAGGGAAACCGCAAGAGTGCCTTTCCATCCCAAAATGAAGCCGGATACAATTATGGGTATAAGAAATAGAATCCTCTCAAATGCATGCCTGTTAATATTGAGCTGCAGCATGATCTGGTTGAGCAGAGCCGGGTGCTGAAAGGCCTCTCGATAATGCGGGATAGTAAGTAATATAAAGAGGGCAACGATTAACCATAAACCAGGCCTTTTAAGAAGAATAAGGAACTGTTTTGCAAAGTTTAGTTTTTGCATGAGCTTTTCACTGTAAATTGTATCCTGGATCAGGGGATGTCATCCAGCGTCACCCATCCTTCCTTCAAAGCGCGTACCACCGCTTCAGTGCGCGAACTTACCATAAGCTTATTAAAAATATTGCCTAAATGTCCCTGCACGGTGCGGATGCTGAGGAATAGCTCTTCGGCAATATCTTTATTGCTTAAACCCTTGGTGACAAGCTTTAATACTTCCATTTCCCTGTCGCTCAATTCTTCAAATGACTCTTTCTTCTGTGGCTTGTCCCTTATCTGGCCGAAGCGGTTCAAAACTTTTCTTGCCACGGATGGATGCAGTACTGATTCACCGGCATATACAGCTCTTATTGCTTCTACGATTTCGCGTCCATGCACACTTTTTAATAAATATCCCGCAGCTCCCGCTTCAAGCAGACTGAAAATGAACTGGTCATCATCATATGCCGTCAAGATCAGAATAACTATACCGGGGTTCTGTTCTTTAATCTTCTTTGTAGCTTCTATCCCGTCCAATTTAGGCATGGATATGTCCATCAATACTACATCCGGTTTAAGGTCAACACTCAGACGAAAGGCTTCCTCTCCATCGCTTGCCTCTGCAACAACCTCTATATCTTTTTCCTGCTCCAGGATACGGCGTGTTCCTTCCCGAACAAATGCGTGGTCATCAGCAATAAGCACCCGGATTGTTTTCAAGATCGCACCTCCCACGGATACCAATTATATCAAACCTGCTGAGGGTACAAAACAACAGACTCCGACCAGGAAATAGGCTTGCAACTATGTCAAGTGAATTTAATGAAGATCGAGAAAATAATTTAGTTTACTTAAGCAATTATCAGGGATAATAAACCACAATAATGGGCTATATAGGACCAAATAAAACCTATATGGCCGGCGGTGATAGCTTTCTGTTGTTTATTACCCTTTAGGATAAATTTCCCGCTTTCTAACTGAGATAGCCAAACCAATCAACAAAAGCGAGAAGCTATCACCGCTCAGACCTCAGAATTATTCGGATTGTTCACTATATTTAATTAAACTGCAATGAATTCCTGCTCGTGTTTAAGGCTCTTTTCTACAGCGTCCAATAATTTTCCGATATCGAACGGCTTCTGTATATAAGCATAGGGCTTGATCTCAGAAATCTTGGCATGATCTTCATCGAGTACAGATATCATGATCAATTGAATGTTTTCTTTCGTACATACTTCTTCCAGAATCCTGGCAATAAACCAGCCGTCACAATCCGGTAATTTTACATCCAGGATCACGGAGTCTGGTTTCTCCTCGAATAAAAATTTCACAGCATCAATACCTTTGTTGAATGTATAAACCTTATGTCCGCGCTTTGTCAGGCAGGCATTTATAACTTTCAGCAACAATATATCGTCATCGACAACCATGATTCTTTTTAACATGGCGGATTAAATCCTGAACGAGGAATTGCGTTGATTAAGCGAAGCAGATTTGATACGTAATTCAGGGTGGCAGATCAAATATAGCAATGAGCCCAGACACAATAAAAAGACTATGCAAATTGCCCAGGGCGTCTTTTTGCCGCCCAAAACATTCGCATTCCTCATCAGTGAATTCAGTGCAGCGGGGACCAGCATCCAGTGTATTAAACTCAGAATGACTATCTTTGTAATAAAAACCCAATCTATTTCCATTATCTAATCCCCCTATAGAATCCGGGTTTAGCTTAATGGTAGGTTTTTATTCATAAAACATGCATAATAAATCTGCCAGATTTATAAAGTTTTTGTAAATATTTGCTAGTATTTGAGCTTGTGCCCGATTACTGTGGCTTGACAAAACGGTAGCCGATTCGTGGCTCGGTGATAATCAAACGTGGATCAGCCGGATTGCTCTCAATTTTACGCCTTAGCTGCCGGATAAAAACCCTTACGTATTCACTTTCCTCACCGTATTCCGAACCCCACACGTTGTGCAATAATTCTCTATGAGTTAAAACCTTCCCGCAATTTGTAATCAAGTATGCCAGAAGATTATATTCCGTTCCCGTCAGCTTAACTATTTTGCCTTTTTTCTTCACTGCTCTCTGTGAAAGGTCTATTTCTATGTCACCGACATTGATTACAGGCAATGTCATATTAGCGGTTGTAGAATGACGCAGCGCTACCCTGACCCTCGCCAGCAGTTCCTGTATGCCAAAAGGCTTGGTAATATAGTCATCCGCGCCTTCATCCAGAGCCCGTACCTTGTCTTTTTCGTCACCGCGTACACTGAGTATCACAATGGATGTATCAGTCCACTCCCGGATGCGCCGGCATGCTTCTATGCCATCCATAACCGGCATATTTACATCAAGCAAGATTACATCGGGAAGTATGCTGGCTGCCTTCTCTACAGCCTCTAACCCATTCTGCGCCAGGTACACCTCATAATCATTGGCTTCAAGACTGGCACGGATAAACATCCTTATTTTAGGTTCATCGTCAACTACAAGGACTTTTTTCTTTGTACTCATTTTAACTGCTGCTGATATTACTACTTTTTACAGGCAGCGAGAAATAAAAGATTGAGCCTCTGCCAATCTCGCTTTTGACACTGATACGGCCACCATGCGCTTCAATTATGGACTTGCAAATGGATAATCCCAATCCTACTCCACCCGGCTTTAATCTGCACTGGCTTCCCCGATGAAACTTTTCAAAAATAATATTCTTATCGCTCTCCGTAATGCCTTCGCCTTCATCGCTAACCTCTACTATTATCTCATTGTCCTTCTGGCTAACTGTAACCGTTATTATACTTCCTTCTGGAGAATAAGCTTGCGCGTTCTCCAGAAGGTTATTTATCACCTGCTTTATCTGATTTGAATCCATATATACCTCAGGCAAAGTGCAATTCATATTTAATACGAAGCTATGACTTTTACTGATCCATTTCTGGTGTTCAACCGTATCGGTAATAACATTTTCAATATGACAGGCTTCCAGGTCTGGCTGCCACGCCCCGGCTTCCAGTTTGCTCATATTGAGCAAGTTTGTCACCAGGCTGGACAACCTGTCTGTTTCCTCGCTGATACCGCTCAGAAGCATCTGCTTTGTTTCTTCGTCCCAATGGATATCTTTTTGCAGAAGGCT
>CAZTHJ010000015.1:0-3060 GCA_964613565.1 uncultured Dehalococcoidales bacterium
ACATAACCCGGGGGACTTTGACAGTGGGAGAGAACTACATATCCGACGATAAATTGCCCCGGATGCAGCAAATAGCCGATGAGGAAATAAGAAGGGGTTTTGCCAGGCAAGGGACAAAGTTTGAGGACGATGGCGGCAATATTGCCACTCTTGCTCCCAAACTGTTCGTGAATACTAAATTAGAAGGAATATCCCTGATGGTAGTCGGGATAGAACCCACTGAAGAGATCAAGATTAAAACCTGGTGGAATGTGAAAGAAGGGGAATACATTCATGGCCAGGATGAGGCTTTAGCCGGAGCGGTGGCGGCCTCTCTTCTACAGCTAAGAGCTGGCAGCCCAATATCAATCAATGGTAATAACCTGACTGTTAGCGGCATCCTTGATGAGACAGGGGCAAATGATGACTATCAAATATTCATTCCCATAGATACATTGCAGAAAGCGTTTAACAAAGAAGGATTAGTTTCCTCGGTAGATATCCGTGCTCTATGCAATGCTTGCCCTGTGGAAATGATCGCAGATGCGATAAACACGGATATTTCCGGTATCCGAGCAGTAGCGGTAAAGCAGGTTGCGGAAACTGAAATGGGCGTGCTGGAAAAAATCAATAGATTCATGATAGCTATGGCCATAATTACTCTGGCTGTAGGTTTGTTCGGAGTGATCAATACAATGATAACCTCAGTACATGAGAGGATCAGGGACATAGGCATCATGAGAGCCGTTGGCGCATCGCGTAACCAGATTATTAAAATCTTTATTTATGAAGCCCTGATTATTGGCATAATCGGAGGTATCTTTGGATATGCTTTCGGCACATTACTAGCCTATATAATCGGGCCGCTGCTTCTTGAAGGGACTACTGTTACCTACGTCCCACAATATTTTCCCGCGGCACTGGCACTTGCCATTTTTGTTGCCATTTTAGCAACTGTATATCCTGCATACCGCGCTGCCAGGATCAGAGTTGCCGATTCATTCAGGTCTTTATGAGGGGAGTGATATGTTACAGGTAAAGGATGCTTCAAAGATTTATGGTGAAGGTACAAGTAAAGTAATTGCTCTGGACAATGTATCCCTGGAGGTGAACAAAGGCGATTTCATCGCGGTTATGGGGCCTTCGGGGAGCGGCAAATCCACGCTGCTCAATATCATAGGTGGGCTCGACCAGCTTTCAAACGGTGAAGTCATATTAAATGGGGAACGCATCGACGACCTGAGTGAAAACGAGCTTGTCGATATCAGGAGAGGCAAAATTGCTTATGTCTTTCAGCAGTATCATTTACTGGCGTCTCTGAGCGCAATAGAGAACGTTCTCCTGCCCCTAACGTTTTGCGGACTGCTGGATAAGACTGCTGAAGAGAAGGCGCTGGATATGTTGAACAAGGTGAGTTTGGGGAAAAGAGCCGATCACAAGCCCAGCCAGTTAAGCGGTGGTGAACAACAGAGAGTGGCTATAGCCAGAGCGCTGGTAAATAATCCGGAACTTATTCTGGCAGATGAACCGACAGGCAATATGGACCAAAAAACGGGAGGTGAAATACTGGACTTATTCAAACAATTGAATAAAGAAGGACATGCCATCATCATGGTTACCCACGATCCACATGTAGCCAAACATGCCAGGGAAATCATTCATCTTAAGGATGGCCAGATCGTGGGCAGGGTAACCAATAAAAAGGAGGAAACCGATGATAAAAAAGATGAGGTCCTGGCTCATTCCAGCTAAGACCACCCGGTTATCTGCAATTGGCTTCGTGGTCACGTTAGTAGTCGCTGCGGCAGATGAGGCTTGAGGATAAATATCGGTTTTTTATCAGGCAAAACATGGTTTACCCTGAGCGAAAATACAAACTTTATAGTAAGGAGAAATAGTAACAAATGAAAAGAAAAATAGCAGTCGGAGCAATAGCACTCTCTTTGATATTGATTATCGCGAGCTGTTCTGCTCCCACCCCAACAGCAGTACCATCTCAAAAACCCGTACAGACACCCGCGTCTGCAGCCACGGCAACACCTGCTGTTAACCCGACACAGCCAGCTTCATCTAATGCAAAGCCTTCAGGGCCAATAGAGGCAAAATGGATTGAAGCAGAGGTTAGTGCAAATCTTGTGTCTATACCGGTTGCCGAGGTAAAGAATAACTGGAACACCCACTTTAAAGTAGCCATGCAGGGGAGCAACCTGACCTTCATGGCTTATGTCTTCGATGGGGAAATACAGGTTCGTGGAAATGTTTGTCCACCCTGCAGGTCTATTGGATATACCCTCAGCAATGATACGCTGGTGTGTGATACATGCGCCACCACTTTCAAGGCCAGGAACGGAGATGGTATAAAGGGAGCCTGCGTCAACTACCCCAAAGCGGCAGTCCAATACAAGATCATTGAGGGCAATATCGTAATGAGTGAAACTGATTTGCTAAACGCATATCAAGAAACGCTTAAGGCTGGATAAACCGACAAATACTTCAATAATTTCGGTTACAATCTCAGCTATGGCTGTTTTCTTACTTTTGGAAATAAGTGAGCCGGCATCTGGAGGGAAACAAATGCCGGCTCACGAATGCATCAGACTTTGAAGGTAAGGGTCAGAACGTCCGCGAGTATGACAATGTCGCCATCGCTGAGGCGGACTTTGCCTTTGCCACCGATGTTGGACCCGTTGACCCTGGTTCCGTTGGTACTGTCCAGGTCCTCTATATAGTATTCGCCGTTCTCATGGTCTATCCTGATATGCTCCCTGGAAATCAGGGTGCCTTTGCCCTGCGGCACAAATGAGCGGCAGGCATCCCTTCCCAGTTTGCCTCCCTTGTCCTTGAGAGGTATGTGATCACCGTCCGCTGTCATGAACCCGGTTGCGGCCGCCGTGGTTACAGGGGTGGTTGAGCGCGCCTCGGTCCTTTCCATCGTGGAAGTGGCCCAGGGCAGGTATCCCACCGCCGTAGCGGAACGCCGCCCGGCATAGACAAATGCGGGCTTTTTTACCAGGATGACTATGGCGGCTGTGGCCGCAGCCAGCAGGAGGATTAGCAGGACAAACATGAGTTTGGAATTGG
>CAZTHJ010000015.1:3088-14813 GCA_964613565.1 uncultured Dehalococcoidales bacterium
CGCCTCCCAGCAGCATGCTGAAGATGCCGCTGGTATCTGCCGTGGCTATCTGTGTCCCGCCGGAAGAAACCTCCGAGCCGATATTGTAAGTGGAGGCGGTAGCCTGCGGCGTGACCGTCACGGTGGTGCTGGCGCTGGCGCTGCCGGCGCTATTGGAGGCGGTCAGGGTATAGGTGGTGGTTGAGGTCACTGTGACATGGTAGGAGCCGCTGTTGTCAACCATGCCGATACCCGGGTATATGCTGACCTTGTCAACATTGCTCACGTTCCAGCTGAGGGTAACATCCCCGCAGGGGTAAGTGCAGCTCGGTATGGCAGTGAAGGAGTTGATTATGGGAGTGCACTCAACCGGTTTGAGCGCGGGCTCAATCAGTACCAGCCTGGGCACCACCACCACTTTTGACGGGATGTAAGTGTAGCAGTTCCAGGATGAGGGGCACGGAGGGCACCCTGTGTAGTAGCAGGAAATGCCGCAATTATAGCAGGGATTACAGTTGTAATAGCATGGATCGGTATACCTCGGAGCCGGAGGAGGTGGTGCAGGTGGCCATGGTGCCGGCGGGGGTGGAGGGGGCACTGGTGGTGGCGGAGGAGGTGGAGGCGGCAGTGGTGGCAGAGGTGGTGCTGGAGGGTACACCGGCGGCGTTGGCGGAGCAACCTGGATTATAATTTCCTGGTCCACGATTACCGTCACGTTATCCGCGGATACAGTTGATACGGGGAAAAACAGGGTAGAGCATAGCACTATTGCTATTGCCAGGAAGGGTATTGCGTGTTTTAGTTTCATTATACCTCCTTATCTGTATTTTGCTTGAAAGTGAAACGCAATTTGCCGGCAAGCTCAATTACATCTCCGTCTGCAAGAGGCTGACGGCCGATTCCCTTGATATTGATATCGTTGACCTTGGTGCCGTTGGTACTGTTACGGTCGGCAACGAAATATTGTCCGTTTTCATACCAGATATCTATATGCTGTCTGGATATGTAGGCGGGGTTCTCCTGTGGCATGAAATTTTTGAAGTCATTCCTGCCGAACGAACGAGAATTGCCTGCCAGCAATATCTCGCTACCGTCAGGCATAACCAGCCGTGCGGGTATAGCATCAGGGATTTCCATTGCGGGAGGCAATACATCAGTGTGCTGCTGGATATCATTGGATCTTTTTACATAACCTGCCTGCGTATCCGAAGGACGTGTATTCCTGGCGTTTTTTCTCCTTAAGAACAGCAGAATAACTATGGCTATTGCCGCCAGCGAAAGCAGGCCGATCAGCCCCAACAGCAGGTAGGGAGGCTGCTCCACACTGATGGTTGCTGAAGCATACTCCAGACCGCCGTCGGGATAGGCTGCCTTGATTTCATAGGTGGTTGTCTTCTCGGGGGATACCTGCATACTGCCGCTGGTATTGGTTTCTCCGATGCCGTTAATCCATACGCGGACAGCCCCCGGGGCTTCCCATGCCAGCGAGGCTGAACTGCCCTTGCGCATGTTAGTGGGGTTCATACGGATGACAGGTAATGTCCTCGGCAGCACAGTTACCGTTACGCTGGATGATACTGGGTTACCGGATTGGCCATTTGCCGTCAATGTGTAAGTGCTCGTCTGTACTGGTGTGACCATTGTTGATCCTGAAAGCGCCACCGCTCCTATACCCGGCGACAGGGATATGCTGCTGGAATTGGAGGTTGCCCAGCTCAGGACAACCATCTCGCCGGCCTGGATGGCGGACTTGCTGGCGCTGAATGAGGTTATCTGCGGGGGATGAACCGGCTCAGGCGTCTGCCAGGGTATATCCGGCGGGTAATAGCTCCTCGAAAAGTTGAAATCCAGCGTGTGCGTTGACCATGAGAGCCCTGAGAGGAACCATACCTTCCAGGTATACTGGCCGGCCGGGTCCAGCGCTTCAGCCGTGAAGGGGCCGATCTTCCATATCCCCACCGCGGGGCAGTACCAGCGGTATAACAGCCAGTGCCCGTAGGTTACGCTGCCGGCGGGATAGTATTCCCACAGGTAGAAATAGCCCGGTCCGTCCAGGGAAACCACCATGTAGCAGGCTTCGTTGCGATACAGCTTATTCAGTATCTGCCCGTAGTTGTTTACAAGGAAGGCGTTGCCTATGGAGCCAGGTATGCCCGGCGCGGGTTCCGCGGGCGGAGAAAGCTGAAGGTTGGGCCATGTTTGCCTGTAAATCTCCACTCCCACCTGCGGGTCGGTGGCCGCTATGCCATCATAGGGCGGCTGCCACAATGCGTCGGGGCTTAGCGGAGGGAAGGGCAAATCCTGTGCCTGTACAGGCTGGACAGCAGCCCCGGCCGTCAGCAGCAGCAGTATCAGGATTAGCATTGCCACAATTATTTTTTTCATCTGCATGGCCTGTCTCCCGGATATGGTATTTCTCACTAATAACCACTATACGCATATCCGGAGAAGGCTGCTTGACTACAGGCTGACACGTAACTGACAGTTTTCTGACAAAATTGAGGATTGTCGTGGAGGTATGCTTTGGTTGTAAGACAGTGAAGCTAGAGCAATTGAAATTTAAGGCTGACGGCGCCGGCCGGCTGGATGATGTCGTCATGGCTCAGGATGACAGGGCCTTTGCCGCTGATATCCTCATCGTTGAGCCTAGTGCCGTTGGCGCTTCCCAGGTCTTCGATATAGAACTCCACGCCAACTGCACTTATTTGAAAATGCTGCCTGGAGATAAGGCTCAACCCGTCCAGTCCCAGCGCCCTGGCAAGCTCAACACGCCCTATGCTGCCGCCGTCGCCGTTGATGGCGATTTCCGCACCGTTGGGCAGGGATATTTTGGCCCTGCAGGGGGCCGCTGGCAGGAGAGGTGATACTGGCGCCTTCTCTGCTGAAAGACTTTTATTTCCCCTAAAACGCCTGATATAGCCGCTGATATTTTCCCTGAATACATAAGGAATGACTACAAGGAAGAGCAGCAGAGGGCTGAGGGCCAGCGTCAGCGGATCGGTGATAAAACCCTGCAGCTTTTTCAGAAAACTCTTTTCCTCAACGGGTTCTGCAGGCGGTGGTGCGGGTGTTCCCTCAATGACAGGCACGGCCTGCTCCCTCTGGTATGTCCAGAAAATCAGGTTTCCCTGGGAGGTGTCCGGATTTTCATCCGACCACTGTTCCTCGCTGTAAAACCAGGCCCTGTATATATGCTGCCCCTGCAGCATGTCTGAGCCCGGCGAGAAGGGGCCAAGCTGCCAGATAGCGCCCTGTGGAAGCTCCCATTTATAGGCGATCCATTTGCCAGGCAGCGCCCCGCCGGACGGGTAATACTCATAGATATACAGCCAGCCGGCTGCGTTGATGTCTATTTCCAGGTACCAGTTTTCATCCGCGGTAACCTGGAAATTGTCCTCTGCTGATGTGCTCCTGAATTTTAATGTCATGGCGGGCGGCGAATCCTGCTGGTGCACCGTGGGTCCCAGACGTACGCATTCCTGTTGCGGAGTGATCTCACCCAGCGAAGGCTCCAAATCGGTGGAGTCGGGTAGGGTAGTATTGTCGGTAACCGCGTCCACAGCCAGGGCTACTTGCGACGGGATAGCAAGGGCCGCAAGCATACAGCAAATCACGGCTGCGCAGAGTATGACCATACGGGCTCTCATGCCTGAACCATTGCCTCCGCCGCTTTGATGGGGAAACCGTCCACAGTGGACAGCGCGGCCAGCATGGCATGCGCATCAGCAAACCTGTGTTCAGGGGAGAACATGACGGCCTGCGCCAGGCATTTGGCGGTACGCATGGATACACCGGCCTCAGCCAGGTGATTGACCAGCAATGTGGCTTCGGCGAAGGTGCGCGGCCAGCTGTGCTTGAACAGGGCGGAACAGATTTCATTGGGCTGGCCCAGCGTGAGCAGGTATATGCAGGTCTGCGCCAGCCCGCACAGGTCACAGCGCTGGTCGCTTGCCTCCCCGGTAAACAGCTCCGGGATATCGAAGCCCTTGTTGGTAATCTGGGTGAAAGCTTCATGGGCTGCCTTATCTTTATCGATTTCGTTTATTCTTTTTGCCGTGCCAAAATCAATGAGCTTAACCGTCCCATCGCTGCACAGCATTATATTCTTGGGATTGATGTCCCTGTGCACCATGCCGCTGTTATGTATATAGGAAAGGGCTTCCAGCAGCTGGTATGCCCAGGCTACCACCTGTTGTTCCTCGTAGGGTACCCTGGGTGAGGATGCCATCAGCGTTTCGCCCTGCAGGTACTCCAGGACGAGGTGGTATTCGTCCCTGAAATGAAAGTCGTCCAGATACATGACGATGGCCGAATGTTGGAACTTCTTGAGGTATTTGGCTTCCTGTACCAGCTTGTCAAGATAGACGTGGTCCATGGCGGTCCCCCTGCGCGGTGTCTTGATGATACACTCCCTGCCTGTTTTCCGCTCCGATGCCAACCAGATTGTAGCCATGCCGCCCTGCTTGTGGGGGGGCATCCTCAGCTCATAATGTCCGTTAACGGTTAGTGTGCCGTTACTGTCACAGGAGGTCTCGTGAATATTTTTACCGGGCGCGTGCCCCAGCTTTTTTGACCTGCGCCTGCTGAGCAGTATGCCCACGGTCAGGCCGAGGGCTATGTATATAAGAACCGCTAAAAGTAAATAAAAATCGTTGATCTCTGACATTATGCTTTCCTTATGCCCGTCTGAGACTCTATTACTGCCTGCCATGAGGGCAGGTTGCCGGGTTTGACAATGATCACGGATATGTTGTCGGGGCCTCCCGCCAGGTTGGCCTGATCCACCAGGTCGGCACAGGCCTGGCCGGCGCTGCCGGAGTCCAGAACGGTTTGCGCTATCACATTGGAAGGGAGTACCCCGCAGAGGCCGTCCGAACAGAGCAGAATGTTGTCGCCCGCGTACAGTTTTATGCAGAGCAGCTGGGGTAGCATGTCCTGCGAAAAGCCCAGCGCCTGTGTGATCTCATGTCTGCGCGGGTGGTTCATGGCTTCTTCCGCCGCGATTACCCCGGTATCGATGAGCTGCTGCACTATGGAATGGTCTTTTGTAACCTGCAGGGTTTCCCTGCTGTTGATGATATAGCACCGTGAGTCACCCGCATGGGCTATGTACAGGTCAGGCCCGATCACCAGTGCGGCCGTCAGGGTGGTGCCCATGCCGGTTAAAACACGGTCGCTGGCGGCTTTCATGACATCCCTGTTAGCCTCCTCGAAGGCGGCCGACAGGATGGATAAAGGAGGGACGGATGATGGCTGGAAAAGCTGGGAAACACACTGCACATGCAGCGTTCTCACAGCCAGGTTGCTGGCAACCTCGCCCGCACTGTGCCCGCCCATGCCGTCGGCTACGGCGAATATACCCGCGGATATGACTCCCAGGTATGCCTCGAAATTGAAGCTGGAACATAGGACGCTGTCCTCATTGATCTCCCGCATCAGCCCGGTATCCCAGCTATAACCGGATTCCAATCTTAACCTCCGCCCTCTTCCTGGATTATTCTGAAGGTCAGCGTAAGCTCGGCCTGGCCCGCCAGTTCAATCTTATCTCCATCCTTGAGGGACTTCTTCCTTTTATTGAAAATATCCACGCCGTTCAACTTTGTATGGTTGGTGCTGCCCTTGCCGTCACGGCCATAATCCTGAAGGTAGTATTTGCCTTTGCCATAGGTAATCAGGATATGCTGGCGGGAGATACACATCAGCAGGTCGCTGGGCAGCGTGCTGTCGAAATCGCTGCGCTCGATAAATACCGGGTCGCCGCTCAGGGTTATTGCTGTCCCGCCCGGCATAATGATCCTGGCCTTGAGCGCTGTATGCCCCTTTTTATCACGAGTGCGTTTGGCTGAGCCGTCCTTGGCCCCGTACGCTGCCACAAAAAACTTCCCGCACTTATAGCAAAAAAAGCTGCCTGCATGACTGGCATGCTGGCATCGGGGGCAGACAATGACAGGCTCCTGAAGGGATAGCTCCACGGCGGCCAGGGGGCGCCCGCACTGGCGGCAGGTTGCTGCGCCTGTATCATTCTCTGCCCTGCACACGCGGCAGATCACTTTCAATTGTTTCAAATTTGTCCCTCGCCTATCTCCCGTTAAGTCTAGTTAATTGACGGCCAGGATGCTTGACAGCTATCTGACAAGTACCTAATATGAATCTGACATAATTGTGCATTGATTTGGATTATAATAGACATATTATACAGCGCAGGACAAATATTAGAGTCTGCTGAAAAAAGAGGTGTGGCACCGGGGAATAAAAGGGTTAGATCTGCGTTTTTCAGTATTCTCATATCTGGAGGTCATAATTGGCTTTCTTAATTGTAGACAAAGGTGATGCCGAGGATATCGGTAAAATACATGCCCTGAACAGGCCGTCCGTTATTATCGGCAGGCGCACTTTCCAGAATAAACCTGATATCGAATTGAATGACGATGTCATTTCCAGGAGGCATCTCGAAATCCTCCTGAAAGATGAAAAATACTGGCTGAAGGATCTGGGCAGCACCAACGGCACCATGCTCAATGACGACAGGATCATTGCCGGCGATCTTTATGAACTCAAGCACAACGCCAGGATCGGGCTGGGACTTGACGATATTTCAGCGCACATAGTGCTGGTATTCAAGGAATCCGAAGATACCAATGTAATTCACAGAAAGCAAATGGCGGAAAACAAAGATAATCAGAGGCCGTCTGTGGCATGGTTAAAAATAGATGAGGGGAAGAAGGAGGCAATTATAGACGGCAGGCACAGGAAACTTTCCAGGAAAGAATATGAGCTGCTGCTTTTCCTGCATGAAAATGCCGGCAATATATGCTCGCGGGACGAGATAATTCAAGCAGTGTGGAGCGAGAGCAAGGATCCCCTGGCCATATCAGATGCTACCATCGACCAGTTGATTCACCGCCTGCGTGAGAAAGTGGAACCTGAGCCCGCCAACCCGCAGAGAATTATCAGCAAAAAGGCATTTGGTTATATGCTGGTTTAGACGGATTTCCTCTGAACATCAGCTATGAGCAAAGCCTGCAGCAGGCAGTCATTTTTTACTGAATATGTCCCACAGGTATGTTTAAATGTAAGCATGTTTGCTAATGCATATTCTAGTAGTGTTAAAGTCACAGGAAGTAAACTCAGGGAGAACGTCATAACATCCCGGCCGGCATATGTTAAAATTATTCAAGAGGTCGCGTCTATAAACGAGGTTTATTGTGAAAAAGAATGTCGAAAAAAATAGCACCAGACCAGTATCTGCCGCCGCAGCGCAGGAATTATGGAACAGGGACAAAAATGAATTTGAACTCTGGGCACTGAGCCTGCTTGGAGCTAAACCAAAGCCACATGAGGGGGGAACTATCGGCATTCTGGGCTTTGTGGAAAGCGGTAAAAGGAAAGGGAGCATTGTGGTTCAGATCAAAGGCGGCAAGAGCTTAACCTCCGGCATGATCCGTGATTTAGCGGGAATTGTGGAAAAACAGGGAGCTGCCATGGGCCTGCTGATTTCCCTGAATAAGCCGACTTTGAGCGTGATTACGGAGAGCGTGCACGCTGGCAGTTATGAATCTGAACTGTGGCACAGGAAGTTTCTCAAGATTCAGATCCGCAGTGTGGCAGAACTGCTGGAAGGCAAGTCGTTTGATATACCGCAGCCATATAGCCTGCTGAAAAAGGCCTCAGCAAAGAAAGAAAAAATAGAAACAGCGCGTTTACTATAGCCTGCATGTCCATTCATGGCGCCAGATCGCCTGTCTGCACGGCCTTCTCACTGTCAGTTTGGTTTATTCCCTGTTTATTGTTATAAATAATAGGGCTTATGCCTGACATACAGAACGGAATCAATTGTGATCTGGAGCAGTCCTTGGTAATAAAGTTAAATAAAATACCGCCGCTGCATAATCCCGTGCTGCTGGCCTGCTGGCCGGGCATAGGGAATATCGGCCTGCTGGCTGTTGATACGATCAGGGAAACGTTGGGGGCAGAGGAAATTGGATATATCGAACCTTATGAGTTCTTTTATCCCAAAAAAGTGTCGATCAGGGGTGGAGAATTGATCAACCTGGAATTTCCCTCAAGCAGGTTCTATGCCAAGAAAACGGAAAAACGTGACATTTTATTTTTTCTCGGAGAAGAACAGCCTGCCTGGGGTAACAAGGCTTATGCCGAAGGGGCAAAAGCCTATCAGATGGCCAATTATGTACTTGATGTCGCGGCAAGATTCGGCTGTCAGCGCATTTATACGTCGGGGGCCGCCATCACAACCATACATCACAGCGTACGGTCGAAAGTCTGGGCGGTGCCCAACAATATTAAGCTTTTACAAGAGATCAAAGTCTATCCGAATACGGTTTTGATGTCGGAAGTTGAGAGCCCCGGGGGGCAGGGAAATATCACGGGTTTAAATGGATTATTACTAGGTGTAGCCAAAAAACGCGGCATGGATGCCATCTGCTTCATGGGGGAGGTGCCGGTATACCTGCAGGGCTTTCCAATTCTGTATCCCAAGGGCTCCAAATCCGTTATGGAAGTACTGGCCTCAGCACTGGGAATTGAACTCGACCTGCGCAGCATTTCGTCCTTTGCCGAGCGCAGCGAAAGTGAAATTAACTGTCTTTATGATAAACTGCCGGCCGAGGCCAGATCTCAGCTGGACGAGCTCAAACTTCATACTGACAGTACGAGGCAAAGAAACGCTCAGATTACCGAAGAGGACAAGGAAAAAATTCTGGATGACCTGGATAAATTCTTCAATAATAAGAGAGGGGAAGAGGGCGAAAATTGAATACCCTGCCGGCGTATGAAATTTACACTGCCCCCGAGCTCTCGGAATCCAGCCTGCTGGTCTGCTGGGATATGGATGCAGGCAAGGTCGGCCCGAAAGTATTCAGCTACCTGAATTCATGCCTGGATTTGGAGCTATTCGCTGAAATTGACTCATGTGATTATTTCACGCTGGGTGGTGTGCTGGTGGAAAATGATGTGGCCAGGTTTCCCCAGATAAAAATGTATCATGCGAGAAACAGCGAGGTTGTTATACTGAGAAGTGCCACTCCCCGCTTTGAATGGTATAAGTATCTTTCAACCGTTTTCGAGATAGCGGAGAAAATATGCAAAGTGAGGGAGGTTTATACTATCGGCGGCATAGTCTCAGTCTCAGCCCACACTGTTCCCCGCATATTGATGGCAAACCTGAATTCGGGCGAAATCAGAGAAAAGCTGAGCGGATTTGATGTAGCTATGAATATGGATTATGAGACCCCCCCCGGCCAGCGACCTACGATGAGCTCGTATTTATCATGGGAAGCCGGGCGCAGGAATATCCCCGCAGTAAGCCTGTGGGTGCCTGTGCCTTTTTATATGGTGGGTATTGAAGACCTGCGCGGCTGCACAAGAGTGCTGGAATTCCTCGAAGCAAGGTTTCAGCTCGGCTTGAACATAGCAAACCTGGATACCGATATCAGCAGACAGAATCACAAGATAAACTCCATCATAGAACATTACCCTGACCTGTTGGATACCATCCGCAAGCTTGAATCAAATAATGCTCTGACAGATGCTGAAAGCGGGCGTTTACTGGAGATTATGGGAGAAGAGCTGAAGATCCCGGGTTATTGATTTCATCTGTAATAACGCCCTGATAACCCAGGAAAAGAGGGAGATAATGAGCAAGTTAATAGAGCGTATCAAACGGATATCAGGCAGTGCCAATACCCCCATTGGCTTTAAAAAACATGTCGAGGATACGGACAATGCGCCTATCCTGCTCCTCGTGGATATTACGGACAACATACTGAAAAAAGCCAAAGAAATAGTTCCAGGGGCAGCCGATGCCGCAGTTTTACAGGCAGAGAGATTAGAAGTTGCCGCTATCAGCAAGTATGCCAGGTCTGCGCAGGATATCCCGGTTGGATTATTTATGGGTGGGGAACATGCCAAGGAACTGATAACGGCATTGTCCGACGTGCTGGACTTTGTCCTCTTTGATTTGAATACCGATATTGAGATACTGGCCGGCGATGGGCCAGGACGCGTGCTTATGCTGAATAAGACCTTAATTCCTGCCCAGATGAAAGCCATCAATGATCTGGATATGAGCATCGACCTGATCTATTTACACAATGCCAAAGCTCAAATTGACCTGGAGTTGCTGCTGACGTGTCATCTTGTAGCTGACGTTTTACATAAGCCGATAGCAATTAACGCGGCGAAGAAGGTGAGCGCTAATGAATTAACGCATCTGCTCAATGCCGGCGTGCGCGCACTAATACTGCCTGCGGACATATCGGCGCAGGAAATAACGGAACTCAAGGCTGCTATTGCTGCATTGCCCAGGACTCCCAGGAAAAGGAAGGTCTCCTCCAATCCACTGATACCCATACTGGGCAGCACGGAAAACAGGGAGGAGGCGGAGGAGGATGAGGAGGACGTTGAAGATGATGAATAAGCGGGAATGTTGAGGCCGTGACTGCCAATTTTGCTCTATTCCTCATTTCAGTAGCCGGGATCTCCCTGTCCGGAGTTATGATACCCGGTCCGCTTACTGCCGCCACCATTGCCAAGGGTTTTAATGATAAAAACGCAGGCCTCATGATTGGCCTGGGCCACGGCCTGGTTGAACTTCCCATCATCATGCTGATCTACTTTGGATTTGCCAGTTTTATTACGGCTCCGGGCGTGGAGAAAATTATTGGTGTCATCGGGGGTGTATTTCTCATCTTCATGGGCTATATGATTATGAGGTCGCTGGGGATGAAGCTGGGGCAGGCTGCGGACCTGCCTTCAAACGCCCTTTTAACCGGTGTGGTGATGACGGGGGCAAATCCCTATTTCTATTTATGGTGGGCGACTATCGGAATGGCACTGGTTGCAAGTACGGCTCAATTCGGTATTGCAGGTTTGCTGGTGTTTGTCGTAGTACACTGGCTATGCGATATTGGCTGGGAGCAGTTTGTCTCACTTACCGTATACAGGACAAGGCATTTATGGACGTCCAATGTCCGCCACGCGGTATTCATAGTTTGCGCTATAATACTGATGGGATTTGGCGCCTGGTTTTGTATTTCGGTATTTCTCTAGGGCGGATTTAGCTCAGTCCCTGCATGGCCTGGAAATATTTGCCTTCCGTTTTGATTGAAGGCGCAATCACCATTTTTACCTTGTGCATATCTTTAATTGTCAAAGCGCCGCACACTCCCATTGCTGTTTTTAAGGCGCCCATGAAGTTCTCCGAGCCATCGGTGACTGAAGTTGGGCCAAAGATGAACTGTTTTAGAGATCTCCTCTGCCCCACCTTGATCCTGGTGCCGCGAGGCAATTCAGGATGCGGGTTGGCCATGCCCCAATGATAGCCCCTGCCCGGGGCTTCGAAAGTTGAAGCAAAAGGCGATCCCAGCATGGCTGCATCCGCTCCCGATGCAAAGCATTTACAGAAATCGCTGCCGATTCTGATACCGCCATCAGTGATGACTGTGACATATTTGCCCGTTTCCTTAAAATAAGTTTCCCGGGCGGCCGAGCAGTCAATTGTAGCGGTTACCTGGGGTACGCCTATGCCCAGCACCTCGCGGGTGGTACAGGCTGCACCGGGTCCAACACCTACAAGTATGCCATCTACTCCAGTGCGCATTAATTCGAGCGCTGCGCTATACGTGACGCAATTGCCCACTATAACCGGGATTTTTACCAGACCGAGCAGTTCAGAGAAAACCAGTCCATGATAGCTCTTGGAAATGTGGCGGGCGGGGGTGACAGTAGA
>CAZTHJ010000015.1:14823-15489 GCA_964613565.1 uncultured Dehalococcoidales bacterium
GGCAGTCTCTACTTTAGTAGTCGTCCCCTCGGGTACGACAATGATATCTGCCCCTGCCTCTCTGGCTATCATGCCGAGCTTTTTGGCAGTTGCCGGGATAACCGAAACAGCACATACAGCGCCTGCCTTTTTTATCAGCCCAATACTTCTGGCTATATATTCTTCCTTTATCGGCGCCGCATATATTTTCTGCATCAAACCGGTAACATCCTTATCTGATGCCAGGGATATTTCCTTCAAAACTGCATCAGGGTCTTCATGCCTGCTGTGGACGCCATCAAGGTTCAATACCCCCAGGGCGCCCATATTATGCAGTTCAATAGCCATTTTGGGATCAACAACGCCATCCATGGCAGAGGCGATAATCGGTGTTTTAAAATTGAAGTTGCTGATAGTAAAATTGGTATTTGTCTGATCAGGGTTGATGGTAACATCCCCGGGCACAATGGCCACCTCGTCAAACCCGTATGTACGAACCATCTCTTTAAATTTCGGCGTAGCCATGTTTGCCCCCTGAGGATAATTGGCAGGAAATATAGCAAAAGCGTGTATTAAAGTCAAGTATCATGAACTATTTAATGATCTCGATTTCTAATATAATAAGGGTGCTGAAAACTCGGATTCAACCCCCTTTATCCCCCAGTCCTGGGTGAAAGAGGAAGCTGG
>CAZTHJ010000016.1:0-467 GCA_964613565.1 uncultured Dehalococcoidales bacterium
CTTTACAATCCGGGTAACTGACAGCTCCAGCCCACAACTGACGGACGAGGAAACTTTCACTGTTTATATTGAGGAGGGCAAATTTCAGCCCACCATTACTATTGATTCGGGACTGCTGGCAGGAAGCACCAAGGTCAAATCTAACTCAGCGCAAATCGCTTCTTTGGCTGGCGGCGAGTCCATAACCTTAACTCTAGACCTAGGAGCTACCAGGACAATTACCGTAGATTCCATCGTGGAGCATCCCAGCGAATCCGGCGTGAGATTTAAGGCCAGCCAAGATTCCCTTCTGCTTAGTGAATCTTCTACCAATATTATATTCAACTACTACACGCAATATCTTGTGGAAATAAACACGTCACCCACGCAGATTGGCAGTCTGTCCAGCAGCAACTGGTACAAAAAGGATGAGACTATTAACCTGTCGGCAAGGTCAGAGGTGGCAGCAGATACCGGTACAGTTTACA
>CAZTHJ010000016.1:503-14396 GCA_964613565.1 uncultured Dehalococcoidales bacterium
AATGAGGCATTAAACTACACGGTTACCGCACCCTCCAAGATCACAGCGGTTTATGATACCTATTATGCACTTACAGTGAATTCGCAATACGGCCAGGTAAACGGCGCTGGCATGTATAAGGCAGGAACTCAGGCTACCTGGAGCGTAATTAACGACAAAGTGCCCATGGAAGGCCTGCTTGGCTTTTTCCAGGGTAAGTATAAAGCGGTTATGCCAAATGGCGCTGAAACCATGAATCAGCCCAAGGAGGTAACGGTGATCTGGGAGGCCGATTATACCCTCCCCTATATACTTATCCCGCTGGTTATCCTGGTGATAATTATGGCGATTATAGGTCTTTACTTCCTACTGCGCAGGACACAACCCAAACTTGCTCCCGCAACGGCCTATGCGCCACAGCCTTTATATGGGCCACAGCCCATGGGGCCCCGCCCCATTCCTCAGCAGCACACCACCGTGGTTATGATCGGCGATCAGGGGGAAAAACAGAAGCAATTGCCTTCCACTACCAAGCAGGAACTGGTGGAAAAGTTTGCGCAGCTTCTGGATACCTATGAGGCAGAAATTAAGTCTTCCATGGGTGTCAAAGACACCCCGCAAATCAGGGCGGCAGACGGTAAAATGCTTTCATCACCCGCACAAGGTGCCCATGCCCATGCAGATGAAGTTTATGAAGCAGAGGTGAATGACGTCAGCATCTGCGGCCAGCAAACCAAGAAACTCCTGCGGACTGTTACGACAAACTGGAGACAAATGGAAAGCTCCACAATTGCCATAGCATCAAGCAATGAAAATGAGGATGAAAGCATGGGCCTTTCCATTACCTGGGCGCGGGATATTTACCATGAATGGGAAATAACCAGCTGCACTTTGCCTCCCAACCATTCCGGGAGACATAAGGGCGATGTAAAAGTACTTTACAGCCTTCTCAATACTGTTACGGTGAAACAATCTTATAATCCCGATGAAAGTATCACACCTCCCAGCCCGCATTTCACGGACAGTATGCCATTTGTTGACATCGGTGATGAAAACAATATCATCGAAGCAACAGATCTGCCGTCCATTTCCGTCTGATCCACTTGATTTTGGCAAATATCTGTTTTAAATTTATCTAAGCAGGTGTTACATTTCTGTATTTGTTTGGTAGAAATATGTCGAAGCGGACGAAATCATGAATAAGCTGGCCCTGCAAATTATTAAAGCCATCTTGCTGCTATGCGTTATCTTTCTCATATCGCCTCCTTCAAATGCTGAGGCAGGGAATATGCAGTGGACATCCGTGGCGACCCCTGATGCCACAGATATTATTATTGCCAGCCCTTCGGAGGTCAATTTTATTGCTTTATCCGCAGACAACAGGACGCTCTTCGCCAGCGACATTGCGAATAGCAAATTTTACAGGTCGTCTGATAGCGGCCAAAGCTGGAGGGATATCAGCAGCCTGCTGACGGATGCAGGAGCAGCATTGCCGGTCTGGAATATCGTAACAGCGTCTGACAACCCCTCTATCATCGCCGTTGTGGCCAGCAGTGGGGGGCTACCGCGTGCCGTTTTCCTCTCCACGGACGGAGGCAATAACTGGCATAACCTGGGATTTACCGGCACAGCTAATATCTGCGCTATTGCCATTTCACCCTTTTATGGCAAATATGACCTCGCCGTGGGAACAAGGAACAGCACTGGTGGCGGCAAGCTAATGGTCTTTCAAATCGGCAGCGCAGGGGCATGGGCTGACCAGGGCTTAAACGGAGATGTACTGGCATTATGTTTTTCACCCAATTACAGCAGTGACAACAGCCTTGTGCTGGTAATGGCCGATAATACAGGTTCATACGTTTATATAGCATTCAGAGATGTGGCTGCCAATACTTCTAATTTTGGTATATTCCCGGCGGTTGAAATCACTACGGCAGGGGCAGGCACCTCGCCCAAAGCAGGCCAGATCATATCTTCCGATATTGACCTGCCCTCTGATTTTCTCGGCGGCACTCCCTCTATGCGTAAGATCTTTGTAACTATCGATGATGCCGGTGCAACAGGCAATGCAGGCATTTTCCGTATTGACGATAACCTCATTTATCGCATTTTTCAGTCTTCCGGGAGCCTCAGGATTTCCAGTATCGCCTATTATGGCAGTGTAAGTTCGGGGAAACTGCTGGCGGGCGAGGTTAAGTCCAATCCTGCCACTGCCACCGTGGATATCTGGTACAGCCCTAATGCAACGGCCAGTTGCCCCCTGGCAAGCTGCATCATCTGGCAAAAAGCGGCTAAGCCTCCGACCGGCGGAGCAAACTCCGGCAATGCCAATTCGCAAGTATACTGGAGCAGAGATGGTGCCAGGGCATATTGTGCTACAAGCTCGGCCGATATCGCATCAGGGGGCTGGCCCAATGGCTATCTTTTCGGCCAGGCGCTTGATGAATCGGCCTTTTCCCTTTCCCTGGATAACGGCAATACCTGGAACCAGTTTAGCCTGATAGATAGCAGGATTGATTACCTGTCAGATGTACTGCCCACATTCAACTCCCAGACACTTTATCTGGCATCAGTCAATACCACGGCAGGGCTTCACGGGTTTGACAGTATCTGGAAAAGCAGCGATTATCCCCAGTTTAAGAAATGGGAAAGGATCATGTGTTTCCTGGCGGATGGCGACGAGATAATACTGCGTATGAATGCGGCCAGGCCCACCGAGGTATTTATGTCTCCCGTAAACACGAGCAACCTGTACTATTCCAACAATAGCGGACAAACCTGGAGCAGGCTTGCTCCCAATATCAATATCAAAGACTTCAGCGTCAGCGAAATCAATACGCACCCGGTTATTACAGCTCTCTCGGACACAACGGTGCGCATGGGGCAATATAGCGGCAGTGCCTGGCAATGGGGTCTGCCTGTCAATACAGGGCTGACTTCAGGACACGCCGTCACGGTAACACCCGCAGGAATTGTACTTATCGGTGATGCCGGACAGGGAGGGGTAGCCGTATCAGCCGACTCAGGTGCCACCTTCAATTTACTGCCCTACCTTCCCGTCAGCGGCAAGGTCAATGTGATTCTTGATTCCAGGGTCAAAGATCCATATCTTATTCACGCTGCAACGGATAATCCCTCCAGCAATATCTACGGCTGGGTACTGGGAGCATCAACGAGATGGCTGGATATGGGCGCTCCCGCCAGTCAATATTACGGGCTGGCCCAGATGAATACTTTTTACGGTTTGTGGTCTGACATAGGCAGCAGCGGGGTGGTCAGGACGCTGCAGCCTGAACTAATCGGCCCTCCCTTTATCGAATGGGACACCATGCAGGCAGGCTTAAGCTCGGGAGTGAGTTTTTCCAGAGGGCCTGCTGCCCTCAAAGTTTCTGCCGGGGTCAATCTATGGGCTATTGACAACAGGAACTACACCTCTGCTGCAGGCCGGCTCTGGCAGTATTGTGACTGCCTCTCCGGCGGGCCCTCAGTCATAGCCATGCCGGACAGCGAAATGTTAATCCAGTCGCCGCGTACCATATCTCCAGAAGCAGGCACGCTCATTTCACTGGATGAACCCGGCGGCAATGTCCCGGCGATTGAGTTTCATTGGCAGCATGCCACAGTCGCCAATGGATACGATTTAATAATAGCCACGGACAGCGATTTCACTCAAGTCATCGTAGAGGAATCCATCAGGCCGGAAAATGTCAGCGCTCCTCAATGGATATTGCCGGCGCAAAACTCTCCACTTGAAGCCGGGAAAACCTATTTCTGGAAAGTCAGGGTAAACCGAATTGCCTATACCTATCAGAAAGCGATCGGCGAATGGTCTGAAAGCATGCAATTCAGCATTGCGCCCTCTAAGTCAACAGAAATAACACAAACGGGTATAGTGTTGCAGTCACCTGCGGATGGCGGGATGATCACGGAAAATCCGCCCGTCTTCAAGTGGTCTTCCCTGCCGGAAAACAGCACCTATGAGTTTATACTGGCAAGCGATCCTGCCATGGAGCAAATCCTGCACAGAACCCAGGTCCGGGATACTTCTTATACATACAGCGGCCAAATTGAGGAAGGCATGACCTATTACTGGCAGGTTGCCCCACTGGATAATATATCAGCGAAGGCAAGCCCTGTATACCGCTTCCATGTACCTCAAACAGGTAAAAGTATGCTGCCAGAAGATATTAGATCATGGCTCTATGTAGCCATACCGCTGCTGGCCTTTATCCTGGCTTTAATTGCTGTACTAGTAATCAGCAGGGCCAGGTACCGCAGGGTAAATCAATAGGAATTAAACATGTCATCAACTTCTACTGTATTTAAAAAAGCCCCATCCTTAATGGCCATGATCACACCGGCTGCATCGACGAAAAATGTGGTAGGCACACCTGAATTGATATAGATCTGGTTTAGTTTTTCTTGCGGGTCAAGCAGCAGTATAAAGCTCAATTTCTTGCTTTCCGCGAAAGCCTCTACCATAGCAGCAGGATCATAGACATTGATGGCAAGAAGCTCTATCCCCTTGTATTTCCATTTATCATAAAACTCCTGCAAATATGGCATCTCGTCTGTGCACCCGTGGCATCTCATCCACCACATATTAATGACAACCTTGCTGCCCCTGTAATCCCGCAGAGATACTGCCCTGCCGCTGACATCGGGCAGGGTAAAATCGGGCGCAATATCGCCTGCCTTTAACCTGGCATTGGTATCAACCTTTTCAGGGGTCTCGCTTTCAACCGGGGTTGTGGTCACAGACTGCGTCACCTCTGAAATGGAGGTGCAGCCCGACAGGCATATACACAAAAACAGAACCGGTAAAATCACGCCGGCAATAATATTAATTCGCATCATGGCAACCTTTATTTGGTCTTATTTTATACCATTTGCCGCCTTTCTTGTAGACAAATACCTCTTAAATATATATAATCGGCGCATGTCCAGCCCGAAGGTACTGATCACCCGAGATGAGATAAAGAATACCGTAGCCATACTTGCAGAGCAGATCAGAAAGGATTATCAAGGCAAAAATCCGCTTTTTATCAGCGTGCTGAAGGGATCTTCCATATTCGTAGCTGACCTTATCCGCGAAATCAATATGCCTCTTGAAATAGAGTTCGTGCGGCTGTCCAGTTACGGTTCAAATAAGGTATTCTCAGGCAAGGTCAAAATAGTTCAGGGCCTGCGCTGTCCCGTAGAGGGAAGGGATGTTCTGCTAATAGATGATATTATCGACACAGGCCATTCCATATCACGCTTGATCAAATACTTAAAAAGCCGGAAGCCTGCTTCCCTGAAAGTATGTGTGCTGACGGATAAACCCTCCCGCCGCGAAGTGCCGGTGCACATCGACTATATGGGCCTTACGGTGCCGGATAAATTCATTGTGGGCTACGGCTTAGACTGGAATGAAAAATACCGTTATTTACCAGATATATGCGTAGTGGAATAAATCCGGAGTCGCTATGAAAAACATCTCTGAACTGATCGCTGTGGCACGGAGTGATAGGCCTGCCGACTTGATACTGAAGAACGCCAGAATCGTAAATACCTTCAATGGCAGTATCGAGCAAGGAAATATTGCCATATGCGGAGATAGGATCGCCGCCGTCGGCGATTACACGGCAGCCAGGCAAGTTATAGACGTGAGTGGCGAGTATGTTGCCCCCGGGCTGATCAACGGGCATGTCCATATCGAGAGTTCCATGCTGCATCCCGCAACTTATGCAGAGGCAGTTGTGCCCAGTGGCACCTCAGCACTGGTTACCGATTTACATGAGATAGCTAATGTCTGCGGGTTTGCGGGTATCGATTTCGTCCGCAAATGGGCCGAACAGCTGCCGCTGGATATGTTTTTCATGGTACCGTCCTGTGTTCCGGCAACTCACCTGGAAACAGGCGGGGTAGAAATTACCGCCCCAGAAATCAAAGCAGCTCTCAAGCTGCCGAATGTCCTTGGTCTTGGTGAAATGATGAATTTTCCCGGTGTTATTTACAGGGACAACGGGGTTTTACAGAAGCTGCAGGCGGCGCGGGGCAAAATTATAGACGGACACGCCCCCCAGGTCAGCGGCAGGGATTTGAATGCCTATATTGCTGCGGGTATCCGCTCCGATCATGAGTGTACAGGATTGAAGGAGGCAACGGAGAAGCTAGGCAAGGGCATGTACATCATGATCCGTGAAGGTTCATCTGAAAAAAACCTGGACGACCTGCTGCCGCTGGTAGATGAAAATACATGGACCAGGTGCTTCTTCGTCGTAGATGACCGCAGCTGCTCCGATTTGTTTCATGAAGGGGATATCGATGCAGTGGTCAGAAAAGCCATAACGAGAGGCCTTCATCCCATCAGGGCCATACAGATGGCAACCATTAATCCCGCACAGTATTTTCGCCTGCATAATCATGGCGGGATAGGCCCGGGATATATGGCAAACCTGGTAACCATTTCAGATCTGGCAGGTTTGACAATTAACAGAGTCTTCTACCAGGGTAAGCTAGTCGCCAGTAAAGGAGAGATGCTCGCCAAAACACCGGATGTAAAAGCAGAATTGACGCACTCCGTAAATTTCAAACCTTTTAATGTCGAAAGGCTAAAACTCATATCATCAAAGCGCAATTTTCCTATAATACAGATTATCCCCGGCCAGATCATCACCAGGAAATTGATTATGCCGATCAAGTCCGATAACGGTACAGTCCAGTACGACCTTGACAGGGACATTCTCAAGCTGGTGGTGATTGAAAGACATAAGGCTACCGGCAATATCGGCCTGGGACTTGTGAAAGGCTTTGGCTTGAAGCGCGGGGCACTGGCATCCACGGTAGCACATGATTCGCACAATATTATAGCTGTTGGGACTAATGACAGGGATATTTACCACGCCGTAATGGAAATTCGGAGAATGGGCGGAGGACTGGCAGTATGCGCCCAGGATAAAATGCTGGCATCCCTGCCCCTGCCCATAGCCGGTTTGCTCTCAGATAAACATTTAGATGAAGTAGTAAGACAGCATAATTTTGTGGGAACAACGGCAGCAAATCTTGGCGAGCTTCCTCCCGCGCCCTTTGGACTATTGTCATTCCTGGCATTACCCGTGATACCTGAAATCAAGCTGACAGATAAAGGACTTGTTGACGTACAGAAATTTGAGCTGATCAGCTCAGTTTGAGAAGTTGAAAAGTGCTCGAATTACTTCTTTTGTGCTTTTGAACGCTTGCTCGTCGCCAGAGTTCGTATTGCCTCCAGCAGGTCCTGCCTGCGGCAGTCTTTAGTCAAATACCAGCTTGCCCCGGCAGCGAGTGCATCTCCTACATAATCACCATATACAGTTAAAAACAATATCTTGGTCTCGGGCAATATTTCCTTGATACGCCTTGTGGCGCCCGGCCCATCCAGATTCGGCATTTGCGCATCCATTAAAATAACATCGGGCTCAAACTGTTTGGCTTTATTCACCGCATCCAGTCCATCAACCGCCTTGGCTACAATATTGATATCCTCATGAGATACAAGCAGGCTTTCCAGTCCTTCACGTACAACCTCATTGTCATCAGCTATCATTATTCTTATTTTATTCATCTAACATCCTCTCCAATCTGTGCAATATTTAATCCCAGCCAAAATCCATAGACCGAAGGCTCTTTAATATAGTATAACCTCCGGCAAATCCTATACCATCACCACAACGGTTGATTTAGTTATAGTCCCTAAGGATGATTTTTCATCATCCTTTTTACCTAGCCAGTTAATTTAATTTGGTATTGTGTAAGGTTATTGCAGCCGGATAATTCCCCTTCTAATTGCCTGAGTGACCGCCTCCGTGCGGTCATTTGCCCCCAGCTTCTGGAAAATACTGGCTATATGTGTTTTAACTGTACTGTTGCTGATATTGAGGCTGGCAGCAATTTCTTTATTGGCTGATCCCTTTGCTACCAGGTTCAGCACCTCCACCTCTCTTTCGGTCAAGGTTTCCGGGGACTGCGACTGCCTGGATAATTCTGCAAAACGGTCCAGCACTTTGGAAGCGATTACAGGTTGTATCAGCGACTCCCCCCTGTATACTGCCCGGATCGCCTTGAAGAGTTGCTCCCGTGGCGCATCCTTCAACAGGTATGCCCTGGCACCAACTTCAATGCCGCGGAAAATGCCCTCGTCATCGCTGAAGGTAGTCAGGATGATAAATTTTATATTGGGGTCTGTGGCAGCAATTTGCCGTATGGCTTCCACTCCATCCAGCCCCGGCATGCGCAGATCCATCAATACCACATCAGGTTTGATCTTAAGTGATTTATCCACTGCCTCCAAACCATTAGTGGCTTCACCAACTACCTCAAAATCATCCTCCCCACTGATCATGGCTGTTAAACCTTCCCTGACCACAGGGTGGTCATCTGCTATCAATACTCTAATCTGTTCTGACATCAGGCCTCCTAACTTATCGGAACTGTTACGGTAATCACCGTACCTTTTCCGGGTTCGCTCTGAACTGTAAATTTGCCTCCCGCCGATTTGGTACGTTCTCTCATGCTGATCAAGCCAAAACCCTTGCGCTTACTGCTTTGTGCTTCTGCATCCCCGGAAAAACCCTTTCCATTGTCACGTACAGTCAGAACTACTGCCGCCTTATCATAGGTCAGGTTCACCTCAACCTCGCTGGCTTTTGCATGCTTTCTGATATTGGTCAAGGCCTCCTGGCAAATTCTAAGCAATGTGGTTTCCTGATCAGGATGCAGGTCATGGCTCTCGCCATTAATATTAAAACTCGCATTTATGTTTGTACTCTGTGAGAATTTAACGATCTCCTGCCGCATGGCATCACTTAATTTCAATTTCTCCAGTGCCTCAGGACGTAAATTCCAGACAGAACGCCGTGCCTCGCTCAGACTTCCCCTGGCCAGGCTACGCGCACGGTTCAAATGTGCCACCACATCTTCTTCCTTCTTCCTTTCCAGCGCCTGTTCCATGGCTTCCATTTGCAGAATTATTCCGGTAAAACCCTGGGCCAGTGTATCATGTATCTCTCTTGCCATGCGGTTGCGTTCCTCCATAACCGCCATTTGCCCGGTCTGCTTATACAAGCGGGCATTTTCAATAGCTATTGCGAGCTGGTCGGCGAGTGTCTGTGCGGTACTTAAATCAGCCTCACTGAACGCATCTATAGAATTGCTTTCGATGTCCAGTACACCGAGTATCTTGGTGCCTATTTTAACAGGGACAGCCAGCTCAGACTGCGTATCCTTGAGATCTTCTACAGGCACATATTTAGGCTCACTCCGCACATTATTCACCAGTAACGGCTCACCAATCTGTGCCACCCATGCAACTATGCCTTCATCCCCAATTTCCAGCGGTACTTCCAAGGGAATTACCCCTTCATATCCGCTGATACATATTTCCTTTAATACCAACCTGCCTGAATCAGGCTCGAACAAAAAAATATTCACATTATCATAGTTGAATGTCTGACGTAGAAGGTTGGCCACAAAGGGGAGCAGTTCTTCCAGGTTTATTATTGAGCTGATTTTACGGCTGATCTCATTGATAGTATATAGCTGCCCTGCTCTCTGGCTGAGTTCTTTAGTGCGATCCGCAACCTTCTGTTCCAGATTGGAATAGGATTCCTTTAGGGCAACCGTCATAGCATTAAACTGATCGGATAGCTGCTCGATTTCATCACCCGTGTGTATCTTGATCTTGTAATCCAGGTTGCCCTGAGCAATGGTCCCGGCTCCTTTGGTCAGTTCGATTATGGGTTCTGTTATTGATCTTGCCATATATGTGCCTATAATGGCGATCATGATAAGCATGCATACGATGATAACTATGAAAGTCCACTGTGCCATGTTCATCTGCTGGTCGATATAACGGGTCGTAGTCAACACTACAGCCGTAATACGGCTTTCAGTTTCCGTCGCGGGCCTGGAAAATTCATCAATAAATGTGCTTGCGGCAATAATCCAGGGGGTTCCTGCAATCGGCACGCAGTATAAATATCTGGCACGAATGTTGCCGCTGCTGTCCTCCATGTCATAATACCCGGCCGCTTCGCCCTTGTACCCGTTTTCCAGGATATTCAGATATTTGCTGTTATCTCCCGCCAGATATTCAATATTCCGGTCAACTAATGATGCATCAGCATGGAAATAGACAATTCCATCCTGCCCATAAAGCAGCGTATTCCCTGTTTGCCCTACAGATTGTATGGCAATTTTGGCGAGTTCGCTGCTGCGCATCAATGTATCAATGCCCCGGTATATATTTTTCTCTATATAGATCTGCACATCCTTGGCAACATTTTGTGCCCGCAGTTGGACTATGCGTCTGCCGGAGTCCTCAAGAGCGGCTACACTTTCTGCGACAGCAGTTTCTCCCAGAAGTATGCTATTCTGGCGGGCCGTACTACCCACCACACCCATATTCCGCAAAGCAAAAATACTCAGAATCCCTACCGCAACCAGCGATACTGCCAAGAACGAAATCAATATCTTATCGCGGATGCGAAAATTCCGCTTCCTGACAGGCGCCATGTCAGCTATCTTAGTTTTCACCGGTAGTTATCTCCCTGATTAACTGCTCACCATATTGTAACAGTATTTTCTTTTTGTTTTCAGGAGTTTGCCTGGTCTCCAGATATATTTTAACTGCTTCCAGTGGTGTTAATTCCTCAATGGCCTCTACATTAAGAGGCTGCCTGATTTCCTGTTTGAATTCCTTGGCTACGGTCACAAAATAAGCATCTTTCAGCGCTTTGTATATTTCGCTATCTCTTATCTGAGCCTCCATACCCCGGGGAATAACCATATGCAGCTTTACAATGGCTTCCTTTATTTTATCACGGTTTTGTTCAATTTCCGTTAAGATTCGGGTGGTGGGATCAGCATCATCACTTTGAAGTATTATGCTGAGCGTTAAAAACCGCCTCGCCTTACTATTTATCAGGTTAAAACTTGTACTTTTTTTGCCGCCGGTATTTTCGATATTGATAACATAAAATCCTTTTTCCTCGCCCTCATCGCTGAAATCAAGGCGCTCCAGACTGCCTGCAAAAACCACTGGCGGATTTTGGCTCAAAACCTGCTGCCTGTGTATGTGCCCCAGGGCAACATAATCCAGTACAGGCTGAGCAATATTGCTCAACAGGATTAAGGGGTCCCTGCCAACGACCATAGACCTTTCGGAGCCATAGCTGGAATTTGCTACGGATACATGCGCTGCCAATATTGCCGGCAGGTCCGGCCGTACTTTTCCCAATAGATTTAGCAGCCTTGCGGTTATGGCCTGCTCGATTCTACGGTTGATTTCCCCCTCATTCAAATTTTTAATGTCTTCACGGCTGAGCAATGCATTCCTTCTGGGCCAGGGCAAAGCGATGATCTGAACTTCTCCCACTTTTGTATGTATTGTATAAATATCAAAGGAATTTCCTACATAGATATTGCTGATTGCCAGCGTATGAAAAATCTCGATAGTCGTGGCCTTACCTACAGCATTAGGCAGATCATGATTGCCAACGAGGAGAAAGACCGGTATATTTGCCTCAGATAATCTCTTTATTCTCCTGGCAAATTCCCGTTGCTGTGTTTGAGAGGGGTCCCTGCTCTTATATACATCGCCGCAGAAAACTACCAGATCCACATCCTCAGTGACAGCGTAATCAACCAGCTTATCCAGAGCCTTAAGTATGTCCAGCATTCGAGTGGAGAAACCGGTAGCAGGATCAAGTTTGCCATATGATTCAACACCAATATGCAGATCAGCAAAATGAATGATTTTCATGATGTTGAATTTTCCTACAAGGGACAGCTCTTTTAATCGACTGCCAGTTTCTCACGCAAGTTGCCTGTCAATTCCTTAACGGAGATCCTGATCTGTTCCATTGAATCCCTGTCCCGGATAGTAACCATATTATCCTCGAGTGACTGGAAATCTACGGTGACACATAATGGGGTACCCGTTTCATCCTGGCGACGGTAGCGGCGTCCGATGCTTTGCGAATCATCGTACTGACAGACAAAGTTCTGCCGGACTTCGTTGTAAATTTCCTTTGCCAGCGGCAGCAATTTCTCATTGCGGCTTAACGGCAGAACAGCCACCTTTACAGGAGCCAGTGCCGGTTTTAACTGCATAACCACCCTTTGCTCGCCTTTGACCATATCCTCTTTATAAGCATCTGTGAGCAGTGCCAGAACGATGCGATCTACACCGCATGACGGCTCGATTACATAAGGAATATATCTCTGATTTGTTTCCTCGTCAAAATAATCCAGCTTCTTGCCGCTGTGCTGACTGTGCTGAGTAAGATCAAAATCAGCCCTGTTAGCAATACCTTCTATCTCAGACCAGCCAATAGGAAAGAGGTAATTTATGTCAAAACATCCTTTGGCGTAATGCGCCAGCTCTTCCTTTGCATGCTGGCGTAGTTGCAGATGTTCACGCTGAATACCAAGCTGGACATACCAGTCCGTCCTTTCCTGCACCCAGTAGTTAAACCAGTATTCATCGGTGCCCGGCTTAACAAAGTATTCTAATTCCATCTGCTCAAATTCCCTGGTCCTGAATATGAAATTGCCCGTAGTAATCTCGTTGCGGAAGGATTTCCCTATCTGGGCGATGCCAAAAGGAAGTTTTTTCCTGGTGGTGGTCAGTACATTGTCAAAATTAACAAAGATACCCTGGGCAGTCTCAGGACGCAGATATACCGTACTGGCTTCATCTTCAACCGGCCCCATGAATGTTCTAAACATCAAATTGAACATCCTGGGCTCGGTTAAAGCTCCCCCGCAAACCTGACACTTATTTTCTTCAAGGTCAGTTGAGCGCCAGCGCAGGTTGCAGACGCGGCATTCCACAAGCGGGTCAGAGAAACCTTCCACATGGCCGCTGGCTATCCACGTTCTGGGATGCATGATAATGCTGGCATCTATGCCCACTACATCGTCCCTCTGCTGCACCATGGCTTTCCACCAGGCGTCTTTTACATTGCGCTTCAACTCAACGCCGAGAGGTCCGTAATCCCAACAGCTTGCCAGACCTCCATAAATTTCGCTGCTGGGGAAAATGAATCCACGCCGCTTGCAAAGGGATACAATTTTCTCCATATCTACAGTGCTCTTTTCTTCGGGCACAATATCCTCCTGTCTAGCTTTTCAAGCTTATCAACTTTGGCTTATAGTGTCAAAGCCATTTAGGGATACTATCATCACCTTAAATTTCTGCATCATCGAATTTTTAATCAGATTTAAGCATCTTCAGCAGGGACTATTTGACACATTCACAGGCCATAAATCATAATTGTAGTCACAAATGATAAAGGCAATTTGCTTTGATTTCTTTAATACTCTTACGTATTATCAACCATCCAGAGAGCAGGTCTATATAGATGCCTGTAAGAAACATGGACTTGTATTAGACCCTATAATGTTATCAAAATCGCTGGCTAAGGCAGATATTTATTGGCGCGATCAGAATAAACAGATGAGATCGAGCAGGATGGCAGCGCTGAAAAAATTCCCTTTCCTGCTGGAATATATTACCAGGGTTGTTAATGGCTGCGGTGTCAGAATAAACAAGTTTATCGCTCTGGATATCCTGTTACGCATGGCAAAGATAAAGTGGAAATTTGTACAATTCGACGATGTCATACCCACATTAAAGAATCTCAAGCAGCAGGGCTATATCCTAGGCGTGATATCCAATGTCGATCAGGATTTCCAGAGATCATTTGGTCACATGGGCTTTATAGAGTATCTTGACTTCAACGTAACCTCCATGGAGGCGGGCTGTGACAAACCGGCAGCAGGCATATTCGAGCTTGCCCTGAAAAAAGCCGGCGTCAAAGCAGATGAAGTGGTCTATATCGGAGACCAGTATGAGCAGGATGTCCTGGGTGCACGCAATGCAGGCATGCA
>CAZTHJ010000017.1:0-14304 GCA_964613565.1 uncultured Dehalococcoidales bacterium
TTCTATCCTGGCTATATTAACTACATTAAACATACCGGCCTCGCCAAATCTGAGGAACGAAATCCTATCAAGATAAGCCTGGAACAGCAGGAAGGCCGCCAGTCCGGCGGAAACCATGGCATAGCCTTTGGTCAATGCCTTGGTGGTATTGCCAACCGCATCCAGGCGGTCGGTTATACGCCTGATCTCTTTACCGGCTCCGGCCATTTCATTGATGCCGTTGGCGTTATCCGTAATCGGACCGAAGGTATCCATTGATAGAATATAGGGGCAGGTCATAAGCATAGCCATAGTGGCAACTGCAGTACCAAAAGCGCCTCCGCCCTGAACACCGCTGGCTGAACCCAACCAGTAAGACAACAGCAGGGAGGCTCCAATGACTATTGCCGTGGCAAACGTGGTTTCAAAACCGACAGCAACGCCCATGACAATGTTTGTCGCTGGCCCTGTTTTCGAAGCCTCCGCAATATCTTTCACCGGTTTATATCGTGATTCAGTGTAGTACTGTGTGACAAAAATTGTGACTATACTGGCTGCCATTCCCACCAGACCTGCGCCGAATAGCCACCAGTTTCCCAGCATGAAATGCACCGTCACGGCCAGCCCTACGACTGACAGGGCTATGGCTACAAAATAGCCACGATTTAAAGCATTCATGGTATTTTCATTTTCTTTTGCTCGTACAACCAGAATTCCGATCATACTGGCAATCAAGCCAAAGCCGCGAACGACCAGCGGGAAAATCACCCATGCAATATTTCCCGTTACCACATAAGCAATGATACCCAGAATCATAGCGCCGATGTTTTCAGCAGCAGTTGACTCAAACAAATCGGCACCACGTCCGGCGCAATCACCAACATTATCTCCTACGAGATCCGCAATCACAGCAGCATTGCGCGGATCGTCTTCCGGTATACCTGCTTCGACCTTACCGACAAGATCAGCTCCCATGTCAGCAGCCTTCGTATAGATTCCGCCACCGAGCTGTGCAAAGAGAGCTACAAAGCTGGCCCCAAAGCCGAATCCTACAATTAAATGGGGCGCGATTTCGGGGGTTTTGCCACCACCGAAGGCAAAGAAAATAGCAGTAACGCCGATCAAGCTAAGAGCTGTAATGAGAAACCCGGAAACAGCGCCGCCTTTCAGCGCCACATCTACTGCCGCTGTCAAACTCTTCTGTGCAGCAGATGCGCAGCGCACATTGGATTTAACAGCAATATACATGCCGATAAACCCGGAGATGCCGGAGCAAAAAGCCCCGACAATGAAGGCCACTGAAGTGCGCCAGCCAATGGCAAGCCCATCATATCCAGCTTTAATAAGTGCTTCTTCACCCGGAAGCAAGCCTACTACCACACCGATGATGATGGCAACCACAATAGACAGTATAGAGATCGTGCTATACTGCCTTTTCAGGAATGCCCAAGCACCTTCGAAAATCATATCCCCGATTTCCTTCATCTTGGGAGTTCCAGCATCGCGACGAAGTACGCTCATTGCAAGGTAAATGGCAAAAAGTACGGTGATAACCCCAGCAATGGGTACTATCCAAAAAATACCAGGCATTTCTCCTCCTTAAATTATTATTGTGAACTCGTGCGGATATAGAGCCCACCAAATTCGAAATCCTATCACTTTAATCACGACGTTGTCAAGATTGATAATAGCCTCTGCAATACGCTGCTATTCAGATAAATTTGACAAATACAAGTTTAATAATTATTATGTAGTGACAATTGAATATTAAAGGCTGAGAACAGAACTAGTAAGTCGCTACCAAGGCCACAGAGAGTCAGGTAAGGTGAAAGCTGATGCACGAGTAGTTTCTGAATGGATCTGGGAGCTGCAACCGAACGGGATGGATTCTTAGTAGGCATTGACGCAAGGGCAGCGTTAACATAACCCAGGGTATCGCACATAGCTGTACCTGCTTAGAGTGGTTGCTAAATGTTCAGCAACAATAAAGGGTGGCACCGCGGAATTGAAGCCTTTCGCCCCTACAGCGAAAGGCTTTTTTATTAAGCGCAGGAGGAAATTAATGAAAATAGTATCACTGAGATGGCCCCGCCGGGGGCAATATTAGAATGCTGAATATTAGACTGGAAATGAATTAAATTATAGGGAGAGAACAATGACAACAGAAGAAACAAAGATCACATTATCGGAAAAGGAAATTCCCAGGCAATGGTATAACATACAGGCGGATTTGCCCCAACCATTGCCCCCACCGCTGCACCCGGGCACGGGAAAACCGCTGGGACCCGCTGATCTGGCCCCCCTGTTTCCCATGGAGCTTATCAAGCAGGAGGTCAGCACGGAAAGATATATCGATATTCCGGATGAAGTATTAGATGTTTATAGACTATGGCGTCCTACCATGCTGTTCCGTGCGCATAGACTGGAGAAATTTCTTGATACACCGGCGCGTATCTTCTACAAATTTGAGGATACCAGCCCAGCCGGCAGCCATAAACCAAATACTGCCATTGCACAGGCATATTACAACAAAATGGAAGGCATCAAGAGAATTGCCACAGAGACAGGTGCCGGCCAGTGGGGCAGTGCTCTTTCATTGGGCTGCAACTACTTCGGCATTGAGCTCAAAGTTTACATGGTCAGGGTAAGCTATGACAATAAGCCATATCGAAGAATTATGATGGAAACCTGGGGCGCCAAATGTGTGCCCAGCCCCAGCCCTGACACCAAGGTGGGCAGGGATATGTTGGCCAAGGATCCGACCTGCACAGGTAGTCTGGGTTTGGCCATCAGCGAAGCGGTTGAAGATGCTGTTTCAAGGGATGACACGCATTATTCGCTGGGCAGCGTATTAAACCATGTACTGCTGCATCAGACCGTGGTCGGACTTGAAGCCAAAAAACAGATGGAAAAGGCTGGCTACTATCCTGACATTATCGTGGGTTGTGTAGGTGGCGGTTCCAATGCAGCCGGTCTATATTTCCCATTCTTAAAAGACAAGCTGGACGGGAAAAAGCCTAATCTAAGGGTAATTAACGTGGAGCCGTCAAGCTGTCCAACAATGACCAAAGGACCATATGCATATGATTTTGGCGATGCGGCAGGAATGGCACCGATTGTTAAAATGTATACCCTTGGACATGGTTTCATGCCTCCGCCAGTACATGCCGGCGGGTTGCGTTATCATGGCATGGCACCTCTGGTCTCACATCTGTATAAACTAGGCTTTACAGAAGCACGGGCGGTTAATCAGGTGGAAACTTTTGAGGCTGGTATAACATTCGCACGCACAGAGGGCTATATCAGCGCACCTGAAACAAATCACGCCATTCGGGTGGCTATCGACGAAGCACTGAAATGCAAGCAAAGCGGTGAGGCCAAAACAATTCTCATCGGGCACAGCGGACACGGCCATTTTGATATGTCTGCATATGATGCTTACCTTTCCGGCAGCCTGCAGAATTATGAATATCCAGAGGAATTCGTCAAGAAGGCACTGGCCGATCTACCCAAAGTTTCCGCTTAGATCACTATTAAAGCATTGAACAATGAGCTGGACATTGGTATGTACCAGCTCATTGTTTTTTATGGCTGCGATTTATATGTTAGAATTCAAATTAATGAATTATTAACAATAATTTGATACTAATTACCTGCATCTTATCGCTGGAGGTCCAAATGAAGGGCAGAATATTATATTTACTGGCAGTTGCAATGATAGGCATAACCTTATCTTTTGCTGGCTGCATTATATCGTTCCCAGTTCCTGAAGCAACAACTATACCTGCTAAAACACGACCGGGAGAGACCGTTACCATGCCGCTAAATCCTGAATGGAAAGCGCCCATGGTTAAATCTGTCCCCCTGGGTTTGCCGAGCTTTGCCGATATTATTGAGCAGGTTTACCCATCGGTAGTAGCCATTAATACCGAAACCGTTACACTGGATATTTTCTCTCAACCACTGACACAAAAAGGAGCTGGCTCAGGATGGGTTCTGGATAGCGTGAATAATGGTGTTTATGTGGTCACAAATAATCATGTAGTTGTCGGTGCAAAGAGTCTTAGAGTTGAAACTTATGACGGAAAGACTTATGAAGTAGATCTGAAAAATGTAAAAAGGGATGCATATTCCGATCTGGCAGTACTGGAGTTAAATAATGCCAATATTGAGATTGCTGCCGTAGGTGATTCATCAGCTTTAAGAGTCGGCGATTGGGTTATAGCTGTAGGGAATCCCCTTGGCCAGGGATTAAAAGCCAAGGAAGGCACTGTCAGCGGAGTAAAGGTTTCTTTAGCCATTGACCAGGGGCAATTGTTATCCGACCTGATAGAAGTGTCAGCCCCAATCAATCCGGGCAATAGCGGCGGCCCTTTGATAAATCTGGCAGGAGAGGTGATTGGTATTACCAGTGCCAAAATTGCTGATGTCGGTGTCGAAGGTCTGGGCTATGCTATCAGCATAAAAACAGCATTGCCCATAATCGAAGAACTTATTACCAAAGGTTATGTCAGCCGGCCATATCTGGGTATTTCGACTGTTACGATCAATCAATATATATATACAGTCAACAGATTGCCTGTTGATAAGGGTGTCGTAATTACCTATCTTGATCCTAACGGTCCAGCCAGCAAGGCAGGGCTGCGCAGGTACGACATCATTACAATGTTTAAAGGCAGCGAAGTCACTTCTTCAGAGGAACTTGTGCAGATGATACACGCGTGCCAGATCGGTGAGGAAGTGTCAATTACATATATCAGGAACCAGCAATCTGCCACTACGAAAGTACAACTTGTAGAGAACAATCCGCAGAACTAGTACAACCTCAGGCAGGGGAGTATTTGCCCAGGGCAAATACCACCTCAGAAGATAGTAGTTTGTGCTTTTCCATATACATTGATGCATCGGGCTCACCGAATACTATCTCTTTTGCCAGAGTTTCATCAGAAATATAGTCTTTATATTCGGATATAACATCTTTAATTCGTTGATTACACTGGCAATTCAAAATAATATGATCTGAGATATCAAGGCCGGCCGAGCGTCTCATTACCTGCAATCGTCTGACTATTTCCCGGGCGACTCCCTCAGATTCCAGTTCCGCCGTTATCCGTATATCTATGGCAACCCAAAAATCCCCCTCTTCCATAGAGACCAAACTGGCGGAATTATCCACATCGTCAAGAATTACAATTTGCTTGACATTCAATTCATCGACGATCTGGCCTGCAAGGTTTTGAATTTCCCCTCTGGCTGATATCGATTTTGATTTTATCAGGACCCTGGCCAGCGGCTGTCTTACCTTGATACCGGCTTTGGCCCTGGCGGCTCTGCCCAAACTGCACACAGCCATGGCTGCTTCAGTGGCTCTTATCAAGTCTTCGTCTATGGCAGCATTGTCTGCAAGGGGAAAATCTGCCAGATGTACGCTTTGCGGCGCATTCACATCGATGGAGCATACCAGATTTCGATATATTTCATCTGTGATAAAGGGAGTGAATGGCGCCAGCAGTTTAATAACATCAATAATACATTTATAAAGTGTAAAATAGGCTGAATACTTATCCTCATCGTTCTGACCTTTCCAAAATCTTCTGCGGCTTCTGCGAATATACCAGTTGGAAAGATCATCAATAAATTTTTCGATTTTTCTTCCCGCGGTGGTAGGATCGTAATTATCCAGGAGTGCATCTACCTCGGTGATCAGCTTATTCAATGAGGATAGTATCCACACATCCAGATTGGATTTGGGTATAATGTTAATCTCCCGGGGATTTATATTGTCGATATTGGCATATGTCACGAAGAAAGTATAAATATTCCACAGAGTAAGCAGAAAATTTCTCTGTCCTTCACCTACAATGTCCAGGGAAAAACGCTTGACATTCCCAGGCGGTCCGGAAGTAAAAAAGTACCACCTTAAAGCATCCGCCCCGTATTTATTAAGTACAGACCATGGTTCGACAACATTGCCCCTGGTCTTGCTCATTTTTTCACCCTGGGCGTCCAGAATGTGTCCCAGACAAATCACATTCCTGAAACAGGGAGAGTCGTTAAGCATGGTAGAGATGGCATGTAAACTGTAAAACCAGCCTCTGGTTTGATCTACGGCTTCGCTGATATAATCCGCAGGAAAGTTGTTTTCAAAATCTTTTGTCTGACTGAAGGGATAATGCCACTGTGCAAACGGCATGGCTCCGGAATCAAACCAGCAATCGATCACTTCGGAAAAGCGCCGCATTTCCCCCTTACACTGCGGGCAACTATAAGTAATATCATCTACATATGGCCTGTGCAAATCCAGCGGTTCGCTTATTCCTTTGACACCCGGTTTAGATTTAAGATCTTGTATGCTGCCGATAAACTCGTGTTTACGGCAATTACTGCAGTGCCAGGCATTCAGTGGTGTCCCCCAGTATCGTTCACGGGAAAATGCCCAGTCCACATTGTTCTGCAGCCAGTCACCGAAACGTCCATATTTAATGTGTTCAGGATACCAGTTAATCTTTTCGTTGCCTTCTATCAACTGCTGTTTTATTGCTGTTGTTCGGATGTACCAGGTCTTCTTCGCATAGTATAGTACAGGCGAATCACAGCGCCAGCAGAACGGATAAGTATGTGTGATCCTGGTTAACTTATATAATAGCCCCCTGTCCTCCAGATCAGCAGCAATGAATTTGTCGGCCTGTTTGACGAACTTGCTGGAAAAGCTGAATGAGCCTGTTATCTTACCTTCCAGATCAACCGGCTGGACAAAATCCAAACCTTTGTTCCTGCCTATTTCGAAATCTATTTCACCGAATGCCGGGGCTATGTGCACTATCCCTGTACCTTCCTCCATGGAGATAAAATCAGCAGTTATTACCTTATATGCCAGATGCTTTACAGGTTTTTGCAGGGTCATCTCAGGTCCGACACATGATGCAACCCCTCCCGGCTTATTAAACTGCAATCTATCTACCCCGAAATCATGTGGATTATAGAGAGGGATATAGGCCAGGCTTTCCAGGTTACTGCCCTGAACGGAGCCGGCCAGTGAATATCCTTCCAGACCGACAGTCTCAAGCAAAGCTTTGGCCAGTATCAAACATTCCTTTTCGTTTTCTGCAATACAATACTCATCGTTTGCGGAAATAGCCAGAGCAGTATTGCCGGGCAGCGTCCATGGTGTGGTCGTCCACGCCAAAAAATAAACAGGCTTTTGTGCAGTGGTCGGGTTGTCGGCAAGCTTAAAGATGCTGAATATTTGCCCTCTATCAACTGCCTTAAATTTTATGTAAATAGATGGATCGACAGTATCATCCTTATAACCTAGCGCTATTTCATGCGAGCTCAGAGAAGTACCGCAGCGTGGACAATGAGGGGTTACCCTGTAGCCCTGATAAATAAGATCCTTATCAGATAGCTGCTTTAGCGCCCACCATACACTCTCAATATATTCATTATCCAGCGTAATATAAGGATCAGATATATCTATCCAGAAACCGATACGCTCGGTCAGGTCATTCCACTCTTTTACATAGGTAAATACGCTTTCCCTGCACAGCGCATTAAATTTTTCAATTCCGTAATTTTCAATATCGGCTTTGCTTGAGAGACCGAGCTTCTTTTCAATTTCCAGCTCTACCGGCAAGCCATGTGAATCCCATCCCGCCTTGCGGGGGGCATAAAAACCCTTCATGGTCTTATAGCGGGGGATTATATCCTTGTATACGCGTGACAGTACATGGTGGATTCCGGGTTTACCATTGGCAGTGGGAGGGCCATCGTAGAGAGTAAAACGCTTAGAGGATGACTGTCTCAGTTTTACGCTCTGATTAAATATATCCCTTTCTTTCCAGAATTTAAGAATTGTTTCTTCAATTTGTGGAAAATTGATTTTGCTGCTGACTGGACGGAACATATTTAACGCTTTCTATACTGGATGACAACTTTGCGCCTGTCACCTTCATCTGTACTGTGGGTAGTTACATCGGGATTGTTGACAAGAGCAAGATGAATTATGCGTCTTTCATCAGGAGGCATGGGCTCGAGATTCATATTGCGCTTGGTTGTTTTTACATGATCTGCCAGGCGCATGGCTAATTTTGTAAGTGATTCATAACGCTTTGTTTTATAACCGGCAACATCTATATTTATGGAAACCCATCTCTTCAACCTTTCCGACATAATCAAGCGAACAATATACTGCAGAGATGCCAGGGTCTGCCCACGCCTGCCGATTAATACGCCCAGGTCTTCGCCCTCTAAGTTCAGCATGGCGGGAGCGTCCTCCCCCCCAACTGAGTTCAATATCACTTTGGCATCCAGGCCGAGGTAATTTACCAGGGTCTCGATCACCGCTTTGGCCTCCTGGGCATCACTGGTATTGCCATTGCTCTCACCATTTTTAATAATTGCACACACTTTCGCTTCGCCGGCACCGATTCCAAGTATTCCTGATCTACCCCTGGAAATCACGGTAAATTCCACCTGATCGTTACTCATGCCCAGCTCTGCTAAAGCATTTTTCTTTGCTTCTTCAACATTCTTCCCCGTATATTCCAGATCGCTCACCTCTTAAAGAACCCCTTTTTCTTTTCTGCTTCCTTGATTGTTTTAGATTGTTGCTCAGCAGGCGGTATTCTGGGAGGTCCTCCCGGTCTGAATATACCGGGCATTTTGAAATATCCCCAACCGCCACCTACAATATACTGCATTATAATTCCCACGAGATTGGAAACTGCCCAGTACAAAGCAAGACCAATTGGGAATGAAAAAGTGAACATGCCAAACATCAACGGCATCATCAAGGTGGTGATCTGATTCATGGATTGCTGCTTGGGATCTGTGGGAGGAGGCGTAACCATCTTTTGCTGAACCCACATTGTTAGTCCAACCATAATGGCCAGTATGATATTACCTGTGCCAGATAAGTTCATACCTAAAAAATATGGATTCAGGGGAATAGCCTGCATAACAACGTTCCATGAGTATAAATGGCGTGAAAGGTCAAGCAACTTCTCAGGTGTACTTGCCAGCGCCAATGTAATCGATTGATACAGCGCTATCCAAACAGGGAACTGCACCAGCATGGGCCACATACAGCCCAGGGGGTTAATTTTTGCCTCCTTATACAGGCGCATGGTTTCCTGCTGAAGTTTTTGCTGGTTCCTGCCGTACTTTTTTTGCAGTTCCTGCATCTTCGGCTGCAGCGCCTGCATGGTTTTCATCGATTGTGTCTGTTTCACCGTAAGTGGGAACATTATTAATCTGACAACTATGGTAAGCACTATGATTGACAGGCCGAAATTGTGGCCTACAATCGTACTCAATGCGATTAAGCAATTGAGTACCGGGTTAAGAATTATCAGATTCCATATATCAGGCATAACTTTTTACTCTATAACCGCTTTAAATTTCCAGGTTGCTTTCTCCCCTGCCAGATCAATAGCATGAGTATAATTATCCTGTGAACGCACATATAGAATATTATCTTGAATAAGCAGGGGTGCCAGTACCTTTGCTTCCAGGCTGTATTGCTGCAGGAGTACGCCGCTGGAGGTTTCCAGTATATAGATGTCACCCTCCTCTGTCGCAGCTGCTAACATGTTTCCTGCTACATATGGTTTGGCTGAAACGGCGCTGCTGGTTTCATATTCCCAGACCGACCTTCCCGTATCTCCGGAGATTGCGTATATTTTTTTATCCAGGCAAGCAGCAAAAATATAATCATCCTGCACCACGGGATCAGCCCAGAACCAGTTTTCGCCTTTGAAATTCCATGCTATCTTACCATCCGTTTGACTGATCGAATATAAACTATGGTCAAATGCGCCAACAACAATATTATCCCGGTAAACTACGGGAGATGAAGCAACGGCTGCCGGCAATTGAACATGCCATATTTCCGTAAGATTTTGGGATGATAGTGCGTACACCGTACCTTTGTAGTTGGCAACAAAGAGGGTGCCGTTATTATATGCAGGGGATGTCCAGATACGTTCCTGGGTATCGAAATCCCAAAGTTTGTCACCATAAACTTGATCGAAAGCGTAAATTTTACCGTTTTCGCTGGTGAGATAGATATTCTTATCAGCCAGCAGAATATTGCCTACTATATGACCAAGGCTATCCTGCGCCTCTCTGGGGTTGATCCATCTTTCAGACCCGGCGCCTGAAGTGAAGGCATACAATTTTCCTTGGTTAATTCCATAGTAGGTCGCCAAATAAACAAGTTCATCCCCAATGGCAGGTGTACTATAAATGGTCTGACCTACAGACGAAGGCTGCCCACAACCCAACATGCTGGATGAAGCCGGGGCCCTTAGGGAAAAATACCATTCATTGCTTTCCCGATGCGGGAAGGTTAAATTAGCTGACCTTGCCTCAGGATTAATACAAATAATCTTGCCGTCAGATGAGCCGTAATAAATATTTGTACCATCGCTGCTGCATCCAGACCACCCCTGAGGTGCCTGAGCGGTGCAGCCTGCTACCGAGAGCAATAAAATTGCAGCCATGCCTAATGCAGCAATTCTAGCGTATTTATTGGGAATCCTCTTTACTATGCTGCTGTTCATGGTATGGGATCGTATCCGCCTCTATTAAATGGGTTACATCTAATCAATCGATAAATTCCAAGGTAAGTACCTTTAAAAATGCCGTGCTTATCTATAGCCTCATATGTGTATTGTGAACAGGTAGGCAAAAAGCGGCATGAAGGCAGCGTTACCTGAGATACCGTCTTCTGATATATTTTTATCATGCTTAAAATTACCCTATTCATTTTCATCCTGCAACAGGCCTAATCGTCCAAGTATATTTTTAACTGAACTCCTAATTTGATGAAAATCAGCTCTGGTAGATTCCGTACGCGCTATATAAATTATGTCAAACCCGCTCTTGATTTTCAACAAACGCGTACTTTCTTTAAGTAAGCGCTTAATTCTATTTCTTATTACGGCATTGCCAAGTTTTTTATTAATTGAGAAACCAAAACGCGATATATCTAAATTGTTTTCTACGGCTCTGATCACAAGGAATTTGTCAAGCCTTGTAATCCCTTTTTCATAGACATGTTTGAAATCATCTCTGTTCTTCAAAGATTTCATGCCGCGCATGAATTCACACAGGTGTTAATTTCCACCGCCCTTTTAATTTTCTCTCCTTCAATACCTTAAGGCCGCTCTTCGTAGCTGCTCTAGCCCTGTAACCACACTTACGCCTTCGCGCTGTTTTCTTGGGCTGGTAAGTTCGTTTCGGCATCCTTTATTTCTCCGTTGGCTTTGATTTCTGCTGGTCTAATTTCCTTGGGTATCAGATGGGAAGGAGCGTCAGGAAGCATGGCAAGAAAGCGTGCTCTTTTGATGGCAAGTGCAATCTGTCTCTGATGCTTGGCACATGCTCCGGTTCTTCTTCTGGGCTCTATCTTCCCTCTATCTGAAATATATCTGCGTAATCTCGCTACATCTTTATAATCAACAGTTATTTTCTCAGTACAAAAAGCACATACCTTGGGCTTCACAACAAAGCGCCTTCCCCTGTCCTGTCTCATGTCCGATCTTGGTCTTGTATACTGCATATTTGCCATGTGACTAATAAAAGCCTCCTTGATTACGAATTAAAAGGAAGATCTTCCGGTGTTATTTCTTCGCTCAACTCAACAGCCTTATCCTCGCTGGGTACCGGGCCGGTTGTCTGCTTGTCAAGGAAAATAACGCGGCTTGCGTTAACCTCATATCTGGTCCTTTTTTGTCCATCCTGTCCTTCCCATGTACTGGTGACGAATCTTCCTTCAACAAATATACGCTTTCCCTTGGTTAAATACTGGTTGCAGCTTTCTGCCTGCTTGCCCCATGTTACAATGCTAAACCAATCTGTTTCCTGTCTACGTTCCCCTTCCTGGGTATTGTATGTTCTGCCCACTGCCAGTCTAAATGAAGTAACTGGATTTCCATTTGGAGTAAAGCGCATTTCTGGATCAGTCCCAACATTCCCAATCAGCAACACCTTATTTAGCGCAGACATGTCTATTACCTCCCACTACCCTAATTGCCTATGTTGATAATCAAATGACGTAAAATATCGTCATCCATCTTCAAAGTCGCATCTATCTTTTTCAAAGCTGCGGGGTCAGTCTGCACCCTGGAAAGTATATAGCTGCCTTCAGTATGTTTCTTCACGGGATAAGCCAGCTTTTTCCTGCCCCACTGAGTAACTTCCAATACCGTACCGCCGGCTTTTTTTACTACATCATTTACCTTGTTAATAGTTTCCGGTAAAATCTCCTCATTGATACCGGGATTTACTATATAAACTAACTCATAATTTGGCACTTTAACCACCTTGTATTGAAACGTTTGCACATTATAACATATAGTAAAGAATAAGTCAGCAAATACAAACTTAAGCCTTTGCCCTCTTGAAATTTGTGGCATACTAGACTATATTGAACAAGAGGAAATTGCCAATTCTATGGAAATATGTATTTTAGGCCTGCCCCAAACCGGCAAAACAACTGTCTTCAATACTTTGACCGGCGGCAGATCTGAGGCTGTATTGCTGTCATCTTCGCATTTCGCACCTAATATAGGGATAGCCAGGCTTCCGGATTCACGCATTCCTTTCCTCCAGGGCATCTATCATCCCAAAAAGACAGTTCATGCTGATATTAAGTACACTGACATTGCTGGTGTACAGAAGAGTTCGGTAAAGGGAGAGGGTATTTATGGGCCTTTTTTAAACTATCTCAGCAGTGCAGATTCCATTATGCATGTAGTCCGCGCATTTGATAATCCCACGGTTCCGCATTCGGAAGGCTCCGTTGATCCACGGAGAGACATCGTCAATATGTACCTGGAGCTGGTAATTTCAGATGTGGTTATTCTTGAACGCAGACTAGATCGTATCGATATCGGTTTAAAATCCGCCAAACCTGACGAGCGTGATCAACTGCATAAGGAACAACAACTGCTCGGCAGGATCAAAGCCGCACTGGATAAGGAAACCCCTATCTGGAAACAGGACTTGACCAAGGAAGAATTACTGAGTATTTCGAGTTACCAGTTTCTTACGGCAAAGCCCATGCTGATTGTGCTGAATATAAGCGAAGACCAGGTTAGCAAAATAGAGCAAATAGAAAAGGAATATCGCTCTATTTATAACTCGGAGAATTTTGATGTCATTGCCTTATGTGGCAAATTGGAATATGAACTGGCACAGTTAAGTGAGGTGGAAGCCGCAGAATTTCGTGACTCTCTTGGCATTACAATATCTTCAATCAATCGCATCTTGTCCAGGTCGTTTTCCCTCCTGGGTCTGACTACATTTTATACTACCGTGTCCGATGAGCTCAAAGCATGGACTTTGCCGGAAAATACTCCGGCAATCAAGGCAGCCGGTAAGATACATTCAGATATTGAAAAAGGCTTTATCAAAGCCGAGGTTATCAGCTACAGCGATTTACAGAAATATCCTAATCTAGCCGATATAAAAAGATATGGGCTGTTAAAAATAGAAGGCAGGAATTATCCTGTCAAAGATGGTGATATTATCACCTTCCTTTTTAATAAGTAGCCTTTTATCCGTAAATTCAGCGTCGATAAATTCTCATCCCCAGTCCAGCCACGTATTACATCCCGGACAGGGATTTTGCCCTGTATTAATTGTGGCTCCGCAAATAGGGCAGGCAAATGTCTGGTAGCTACCCACAACCTGCTGTTCGCTGGCGCTCTGCAGGGAGCTTCCACAATTGCCACAAAATTGACGCCCTGGCTGTACTGGTGCGCCACAGGCAGGACAGGTATCCGGCGGTGCACCTGGCTGCCTGGTCTGCCAGCCACCCCTCTGCTGCTGCGTCATTAAAGATGCACCGCAATTCCCACAAAATTGACTTCCAGGAGGATTAGCATTGCCGCAGGCAGAGCAGACTGCGCTGGCGGTTTGTGCAGGAGGTGCAGGCGGAGCGGGAGGCATTCGCTGGCTGTATGAAGTTTGCGCAGGAGCAAGGCCGCTGCCGCAATTCCCGCAAAATTTCTTATCCGGCGTATTGGCAAATCCGCAAACAGGGCATGTTATGCTTTGCGGCATAAACCCACCTCTGGCACTCTGATTCATGCCCGCGGCGCCGGCTGGCTTTTTCGGACGCAGCGCAAGGGCGAAAATAAGTACAATGATTATAATTAAGATGAATACAACTGCCAGAATAATTGGCAAACCCACTTCATCAACAAAACCTTTAAGCTTATCCATGAAGGAGGTGGTTTCTCCATCAGTAGATGCGGGTGGCTGCATGGGAGGCGTGGCAGTCGCTGGGGTAGTTGTAGCCGGGGGACTCCCGGCACC